>USHF01000024.1 GCA_900554465.1 uncultured Collinsella sp. | reverse complement strand
GCGCATGTCTCGTGGGCTCGGAGATGTGTATAAGAGACAGGCCATGAGGCGAGCGTGAAGGCTGTCAATGCGGCGCCGTCAGACTGGGCGCAGGCCGTGGTCGATGCGGGCATCGTGGATAACGCCACGATTGCCGAAAAGGCGATTCCCGGGTGCATGCTCGTGTGTCAGACGGGCAAGGATATGAAGGCGGCACTTAGCGGGTATCTGCAGGTGCTGTCCGACGCGGACGCGAGTGCCGTGGGTGGTAAACTTCCGGCTGACGATTTCTACTACTTGGAGTAGCCCGTGCGTGCGTTTGCTCGACAAATGACAGAGCGTATGAAGGCGGTGGCGGCAGCAGGTGCCGTCGCCGCCTTTTGGCTTGCCGTGTGGGTGCTGGTGGCGGCGTTGGTAGCGCAGCCGCTGATCTTGCCGGGGCCGGGTGCTGTTGCCTTGGCGCTGCTGCGCCTGGTGTGCGATGGCGGTACCTGGGCGATTTTGGCGGGCTCGGGCGCGCGAAGATTGGGCGGACTGGTGTTTGCCGCGGTGTGTGGCGGCGTGCTTGCCGGGATTTCGTCACGGTCGCGGGCGTTTGCGCGCCTAGTGGCTCCGGCGCTGTCGTTTGTAAAGGCGACACCGGTTGCCTGCGTGGTGGTCCTGCTGCTCATTTGGTTGGGGTCGGCGCGCGTGAGCATCGCCGCGGTCTTTTTGATGGCACTTCCAGGCGTGTATTTTTCGCTGGTCGAGGGCTTGGCGCAAGTGGATAAGCCGCTGAAGCAGATGTTCCGCCTGCATGGCGTGCGGGGCTGGCGACTGTTTTGCGCCCACACCTGGCGCGAAGTCCTGCCGTTTGTGCTTTCGTGCGCCCGCGCCGTGATTGGCATGAGCTGGAAGGCCGGTGTGGCGGCGGAGCTGATCGGCATGGCGACGGGCACCGTGGGTGAGCGCATCTATCAGGCAAAGCTTTTGATTGAGACGGCCGATCTGCTGGCATGGACCGTGCTGGTCGTTGCCGCCTCGTGGGCGTGTGAGCGCGTGCTGGTGTGGCTGCTGCGGGTTTCGGGACCCGTGGCGTGGCGCGCGGCCGTGCGGGCGCATGGGCATGGACTGCGCGGGCGCGCGGGGACCGCGAGTGATGGCGCTGCGGCGGAGCTTGCGCTCGCCCTGGGCGATCGCGCGCCCTGGGCGCCGGCGCTCGCCGGACTGGTGCTCAACGTGCCCGCGTCTGGGCGTATCTGTGTGATGGGTGCCTCGGGTGCGGGCAAGTCGACGCTCCTTGCCCTTGCGGCGGGGGAGTGCGCGCCGTGCTCCATGGTGTTTCAGGATGTGTGCCTGGTCGAGGACGTCTCTGCCCTGGGTAACGTGCTGGTGTGCGCCGACGCGCGCGTGGATGCCTCGAGTGCTGCAGCCCTGTTGCGCCTGCTGGTGCCGGGGGTCGATGTGCATGCTCGCGTGGCCGAGCTTTCGGGCGGGCAGCGCCGTCGCGTCGAGATCGCTCGAGCCCTGCTGTGCCCAGGCGACGCGGTGATTCTGGACGAGCCCTTTACCGGTCTAGATACCGCTGCACGCGACGCATGCGCCGAGGTCGTGCTCGACTTGCTCGACGGTCGCATGCTGTTGCTTGCCACGCACGATGCCGTCGACGCTCAGGCCCTCAATATCTCGGATATCATCACGCTCTAAATACTTACTCAGCAACAAAATGATCCGTTTTTTCTCCGTCCCCATGGGGTCGGGTATGGTATTCTATCTGCGGGGTAATACTTAGGAATACCAAGTAATACCAACGCCGTAGAAACACACTCCAGATGCGGGCCAATCGGGTTGCCTTCACAGTCCGTCGCCCAGCCGCGTGGCCCGCATCTATCCGCACCACCGTCGTTTCAAAAAGGAAGCGCCATGGCAGAACACATGACCCCGGTTGTCGCGAAGGTCTTGCCCGAGGAAAAGGCGGCCTTCGCGGCGGCAACCCAGCTCGTGGGCACCACGCCGTCCAACGCCATCCGCATGTTTATCGCCGCGTTCAATCGCTGCGGCACCTTTCCGTTCGACATCTCGCCTAGCGGGGCTTTTGGCACTGCGCCCGATTCTCATCAACAATGACTGTCCCAAACTGCCGGGTTTTGAGGAGGTTGGCATGCTCAATGCGCTGGTTTGGGCGCTTGCCTGTTTTGGTGTCGTCGCTGCCGATATTGCCCTGAGCATTGTTTTGTTCTCCGCGCTGGACATCGTGTCGGCACTGACGGGTTTCCCGATCGACAATCTCGATATTCAATGGTTTCAGGCCGCCGCTCAGACGGCGTCGTTTTTGATGGCGCTGCTGTGGTGGCGCTATCTGTGGCCCCGCTCCTTCATGGCGCGCCGGCAAGGTGAACGCCCGCTCGGCGGGGGAGCAAATGCTGCATGGAAGCGCATCGCATGCGTTGTCGTGATCGGCCTATCCATGCAGGTGGTCATTAGCTACCTATGCGACGGCGTGCTGTCGCTGCTGCCCGAGGTTGCGGCGGACTATAGCGAGCTCGTCGAGGAAACAGGCTTGGGCGATACCAACCTTCTTGCCGTCCTGACCACGGTGCTCGGCGCTCCGTTTTGCGAGGAGTTGCTGGTGCGCGGCATTGTTTTTGAGTTTTCGCTCCGAGCGTTTAATCCGCAGTGCCGTCCACTTTGGAAGCGCCGGTGTCGTGCGAGCGCGCAGGACGGCGCCATGGTCCCCTGGGCGGCCCCAAGCACGTGGGGTATCGCCACGGCGGTCGTGTTGCAGGCGGCGATCTTCGGTTTTATGCACATGAACTGGGTGCAGGGCTGTTATGCAGGTGCCGCCGGCCTCATCTTTGGCTGGGTGCTTGTGACCACCGGAAAGCTCCGCTACACGATCCTGCTGCACTTTGCTTTTAACGCCGGGTCGTACCTGATGGGTCTGTTGTGGTTTGTGAACACACCGCTCGACGTGGTAATCACGGTCACCATAGCCGGCATCGTCCTCGTGGAGGCGATGCGCTCGCTGCGCCATGCGTGTGGGATGGACGCAGCGAGCGCATCGCTGCCCTAGTTGCGCCTGCCACCGCCGTTGGCACCCTGACGCCCCTGAGCTGCACGGTTGCGCCCGGCAGTGTTTTGCGCGCGCGACATGCCGCCGTGCCCCTTGCTGCCTTTGGGTCCCTTGCCGCCAGCGCCACCGTGCGGCTTGCCGTCTTTCTTGCCGGTGCCATGCCCACCGCCAGCAGACGTCTCACCCGGGCGCGGCGGCACGGGGCGGATTAGACAGTGTTTGGTGTAGCCGATCAGATCGCGACGCCCGGCTTTTTCCAGCGCCTCGCGCACCAGCTTGTAGTTCTCGGGCTTGCGATACTGGATGAGCGCGCGTTGCATGGCCTTCTCGTGCGGGTCGCGTGCCACGTAGATCGGCTGCATGGTGCGTGGGTCCACGCCGGTGTAGTACATGCAGGTCGACATGGTGGACGGGGTGGGGTAGAAGTCCTGCACCTGCTCGGGCATGTAGCCCATGTCGCGCACGGCCTCGGCAAGGTCCACAGCTTCCTTCATGGTCGAGCCGGGGTGGCTCGAGATCAGATACGGCACCACGTACTGCTTGAGTCCGTATTCGCGGTTCAGGCGTTCAAATTTACGGCAGAACGCGTCGTAGACGGCGCGGCTCGGTTTGCCCATCACGGAGAGCACCGCGTCGCTCACATGCTCGGGCGCTACGCGCAGCTGGCCCGAGACATGATGCTCCAGCAGCTCGCGCAAAAACTCGTCCGAGGCGTCGGCCATGGTGTAGTCAAAGCGGATGCCGCTGCGGACGAAGACCTTCTTAACGCCCGGCAGCTGGCGCAGGTCGCGCAGCAACTGCGTGTAGCCGCTCTCGTCGACCACCATGTTCTTGCACACACTCGGCCACAGGCAGCGCTTGTTCTTGCACACGCCGTGCTTGAGCTGCTTATCGCAGGCGGGGCGGCTAAAGTTGGCCGTCGGTCCGCCCACATCGTTGATGTAGCCCTTAAACTCGGGATCGCGCGTGAGCAGCTCGGCCTCGCGCATGATCGAATCGTGGCTGCGCATTTGCAGTACGCGGCCCTGGTGGAAGGTGAGGGCGCAAAACGAGCACTCGCCAAAACAGCCGCGGTTGGAGCTAATAGAAAACTTGATCTCGGCAAAGGCCGGTACGCCGCCTGCCGCGTCGTAGTCGGGATGCCAATCGCGTGCGTAGGGGAGTTCGGCAACCTCGTCCATCTCGTCTGTGGTGAGTGTTGCCGACGGCGGGTTCTGCACCACATAGACGCTGTTGGGGTAGGGCTCTACCAGACGATGCCCGGTGATGGGGTCCATGTTCTGCTGCTGCACATTAAAACTGCGCGCGTAGTTGAGCTTGTCGGCGGCAAGGTCGTCCCAGCTGGGCAGCAGGTCGTAGTCGTAGACCTCGTCGAGCGAACCCGTGCGGTAGACGGTACCGTTGATGTAGGTGATCTGATCGACAGGCAGTCCGGCATCGAGCGCGTCGGCGATCTCGACGATCGCATGCTCGCCCATGCCGTAGATGAGGATGTCGGCGCCCGAGTCGAGCAGTACCGAGCGCTTGAGCTTGTCCTGCCAGTAGTCGTAGTGGGCCAGGCGGCGCAGGCTTGCCTCGATGCCGCCGATGATGATGGGAGCGTCCTTGAACGTCTGGCGGATGAGGTTGCCATAGACCGTGACGGCTCGGTTGGGACGGCGCCCCTCCTTGCCGCCGGGGGTGTAGGCGTCGGAGTGGCGGCGGTGCTTGGTCACCGAATAGTGGTTGACCATGGAGTCCATGTTGCCGGCGCTGACGAGAAAGCCCAGGCGAGGCTCGCCGAGCACCGTGATGCTGGCGGGGTCGGTCCAGTCGGGCTGGCAGATGATACCCACCTTGTAGCCATGCGCATCGAGCACGCGGCTGATGATGGCCATGCCAAAGCTCGGATGGTCCACGTAGGCATCGCCGCAGATGTAGACAAAGTCGCACTGGTCCCAGCCACGTGCATCCATGTCGGCGCGGCTGACGGGGAGGAACTTATCGCGGCCCGGGCGCCAGGGGCGTGTGAGCGCTGCTGGGGTATGCGTGGTGTGCCCACCCTGCGCCTTACCGCCGCGCTTTTGCTGCTGGCCCTGTTTGCCCTGCTGACTGCGCTGGTTGTTCTGAGCGTGCTGAGGCTTTTTTGCCACGATCCCTCCCGGTGTTTGTATGCTGCACGTAATTGTAACCAGTCTTTTTGGGACGGGGCTAAAAAGACTGGTGGAGTACATGGGCTGGCGGATCGGCGTGTCGATGCGGGTGTCGGCGCCGCGCCCGCCGTTTGTTTCCAGACTGTGTATCCGCGCGTTGGGGAGCCCGTCTCGCGCGCATGCCATGTTGTCAATGGGTTACAGTATGAACGGCGGCTATGTTTCCGCCAACGCACGAGAGAGTCGTCAACAAGGAGGATGCACGACGATGCAGCGTGCCAAACAGATATCGGAGTCTATTGAGCTGGGCATCATCTTGGCGCTCGCCGGTGGCTTTATGGATGTGTATTCGTACATTGGGCGCGATCATGTTTTCGCCAACGCGCAGACGGGCAACATCCTGCTCGTGGGCGTGAGCATCTCGGAAGGCAACTGGGCACTGGCGGGGCGCTACTTCTTCCCCGTGGTGTCGTTTGCTGTGGGCATTATGCTTGCCGACCTGGTTCACGAGCGGTTTGGCAGTGTGATTCACTGGCGCCAGGTGACGGTGTTTTTTGAAGCCGTTATCTTGCTGGGCGTGAGCTTTATCCCGGGCGGCGGTTACAACCTGCTCGCCAACTGCCTCACCTCGTTTGCCTGCGGCATGCAGGTCGAGAGCTTCCGCAAGATCCACGGTCACGGCATCGCCACGACCATGTGTATCGGCAACCTCCGTAATGCCTTGCAAAACGTGGACGACTACATCATCACCCACAGACGCGGCTTTTTGGAAAACGGCCTGCTGTACTTTGGCGTGATCTTTACCTTTGTGTTTGGCGCCGTGTTGGGCAACTGGTGTATTGAGCGCATGAGCCTGCACGCCATCGTCGTGGCGAGCGTGCTGCTGTTTGTCGCGTTTGCCATCATGTTTATCGACCGCGAGCGCGACTTGCGTTTTCGCTGGAAGGTTGCGGCAGAGGCTTGGAAAGAGGGCTGTCGAAAGTAACCGAATGCGGCAAAGAGACAGCCCCTTTGCCGCAATATTTTTCATCTCTATGTAGTACAGCTTCAGGAGCCAGAAAAAACTATCTAGCTCCTGAATGTTGTTACGAACTGCTTTTTGCAATTTATTCGAGATGCTCTTCAATCCGAGCCCTCAGAAGGGCAATGGCTGTGGGTATTCCAATTGCGGCGGCTAATTCGGCTTTATCCAAAACCTGTATGTTAAAGCACGATTGTTTATCACATTGAAGGACGTTAACTGAAGATAGCTTCACTTCCCGTTGACTGAATATATCGTAATCTCCAAATAGGAAGTTACCTTTTATTGTGTAATTCGGTATGTTCGTTACGCACTTCATCTCAAGTCTGTTTAGGCCATAATCGAACACCGCAACTTCCTTGTGTTCGATGATGAGCGCAACCCTGGGCATGTTACTAAAACCACCGTCGACGACAGTAAAGAGCTTTTCATTTGCATCGTCATAAACGGTGTATTTAAGACTCAATAGCTGTCCTAGTGGACCCGTGAACCCATGTCTTTTGATGTTGAGGTTGTCTCCCGCTGGGTTGACGAGAGCCAGAGCATGCGGATAAGGGTTACCTTCAATTGAGATTCGATATTCGTTTGTAGCCGTCTTGCTCGATTTAGGACCAGTAGCCATCACGCGTCATCGCCTCGATCGAATTGGAACCGTCTTCTGCTTCGTGCGGAGAATTGCGCTGTACGTTGCGGTACATGCAGCTGCAATAACCGCATGGGCAATTTCTAACAAAATGAATGACGCTATTTGCTGCATGCATTTTATTTACTATAAAGTATTCTTTTATAAACGTATTGTCAAACATATATTGCTAAAACAGAAACAATTTATAGACTGAGTTGGTCGTATTCTTTGGGCGATTGCTCCTATAATCTAGCCTTCGCTGCTGTCGGGAGGGAAGGACTGGGGCTCCGTTATTATGTTGAAACGCTTTAACACTTTTGACGTTCTCACGCGTTTTTTGTTTCAAAAGCGTTAGGATGGAACTTGTAGCGCGGGGCGTAATGGGTGCCCCGCACACGATGGGAGGCTATCAATGGCTAATCGTTTCGTTCTCAACACCATCTCTTATCATGGTTCCGGCGCCATCAAGGAGATCCCCGGCGAGCTCCAGCGTCGCGGCTACAAGAAGATCTTCGTCTGTTCCGACCCCGATCTGGTCAAGTTTGGCGTTACCGCTAAGGTGACCGACGAGCTCGACGCCGCCGGCATCGCTTGGAGCCTCTACTCCGAGATCAAGCCCAACCCCACTATCCAGAACGTCAAGGACGGCGTTGAGGCCTTCAAGGCCGCCGAGGCTGACGCTATCGTGACCATTGGTGGTGGCTCCTCCATGGATACCGCCAAGGCTATCGGCATCATCATCAACAACCCCGAGTTCGCCGATGTCCGCAGCCTCGAGGGCGTTGCTCCCACTAAGAACCACGCCGTATTCACCATCGCCGTGCCGACGACCGCCGGTACCGCTGCCGAGGTGACCATCAACTACGTCATCACCGACCCCGAGAAGGTCCGCAAGTTCGTGTGCGTCGACACCAACGACGCCCCCGAGGTCGCCGTCGTCGACCCTGACATGATGGCCTCCATGCCCGCCGGCCTTACCGCTTCCACTGGCATGGACGCTCTGACCCACGCCATCGAGGGCTACACCACCAAGGGCGCCTGGGAGCTCTCCGACATGTTCCACTTTGAGGCTATCAAGCTGATCAGCGAGAACCTGCGCGACTCCGTCGCCGAGGCCAAGTCCGGCCAGCCCGGCTCCGGCCGTGAGGGCATGGCTCTTGGTCAGTATGTCGCCGGCATGGGCTTCTCCAACGTTGGCCTGGGCATCGACCACGCCATGGCTCACACCCTGTCCGCTCACTACGACACCCCGCACGGCGTCGCTTGCGCCATGCTGCTGCCGATCGCCATGGAGTTCAACAAGCCGGTTTGCGCTGAGCGCCTGGCCAAGGTTGCCGTTGCCATGGGTGTTGACACCACGGGCATGAGCACCGACGAGGCTGCCGACGCCGCCATCGCCGCCGTCAAGCAGCTCTCCGCCGACGTGAACATCCCGCATGTCTGCGAGGCCATGAAGGCCGACGAGATCGAGGTCCTGGCCAAGGACGCCATGGCTGACGCCTGCTTCCCGGGCAACCCGCGCGAGGCGACGCTCGACGACGTCATCGAGCTCTTCAAGAAGATCTGCCCGGCTGCCTAACCTGGTTCGGCGGGCCCCGCCCGTTAGCCCCAGAATCGTCCTCAGACATGTCGGAGGCCCCGCTGCGCACTACGTGCGGCGGGGCCTCCTTCTGTCCTGCGGAAAGATTCTGGGGCTAACGGGCGGGGCCCGCCGGCTCGTTGTCGTGGCGGGCGCTGTTCGGAAGAGCTCGATGGGTCATCTCGCTGGGTAAATATTTGTGCGTGATGGTATCGTTGTTGGGGCTTTTACTGATTACGGGATGTTGACTTTGGAGTTGTGGATGGTGTCCCAAATGGATTCTACGCTTGGTTTTATTACTGACCAGCTTAAGGCGCTGACTTCTATTGCCTCGCCTACGGGCTTTACTCGTGCGGCGACTGATTATCTGATGGAAACCCTGCGCGATATGGGCTTTGAGCCCGAGCGCTCCAATAAGGGCAATGTGCTGGTTGAGCTCGGCGGCGAGGGTGAGCCGCTCGTGTTGGCGAGCCATGTCGACACGCTTGGCGCCATGGTGCGATCCATTAAGGACAATGGCCGCCTGCGTCCGACGACGCTCGGTGGGCACCAGTGGTCCACGGCCGATGGCGAGAACTGCACCGTCTACACGCGTGGCGGCAAGGTCTACACAGGCGTGGTCCTCAATACCGAGCCTTCGGCGCATGTGGCCGATGAGCCGGTCAAGGCCATCGAGAAGAACATGGAGATCCTGCTCGACGAGAACGTTGACAGCAAGGACGATGTGCTCGAGCTGGGTATTCAGACTGGCGACATCATCGCTATGGATCCGCGCACCACGGTGACGGAGAGCGGCTACATCAAGAGTCGTTTCCTTGACGACAAGCTGTCCGCGTCGATTCTGCTGGGTTTGGCCCGCGCCGTTGCTGGCGGCGAGGTGACGCTTTCGCGCAAGGTATCGCTGCTCTTTACCGTGTACGAGGAGGTCGGTCACGGCGGCGCTTTCGTGCCGGCCGATACGCGCGAGATGATCAGCGTTGACATGGGCTGCGTGGGCGACGACCTGGGCTGCACCGAGCGCATGGTTTCGATTTGCGCCAAGGATTCGGGTGGCCCCTACAACTACGATCTGGTAACCACGCTGTCCAATATCGCGCGCGAGCTTAAGCTCGATTACGCCATCGATGTGTACCCGCACTACGGCTCCGACGTCGAGGCCACGCTCTCTGCCGGCTACGACATCCGTCACGGCCTGATCGGCCCCGGCGTGTACGCGAGCCACAACTACGAGCGCAGCCACATCGACGGTGTGCGCAATACCTACGAGCTCGTTCGCGCCTACGTTCAGCGCTAGGGGAGCAGCTTGCGACTCGGCTGACCAATCGCTAAGGCCCGATTTCTCGGGCCTTTTTTCGCTTTGGGCCGTTTAGTATTATGATGTCTGTAATCTATTAGCTAAACGTGTAAATTACTTAACGAGGTAATGCGGCATATGAATACGTCTGAGTACTTGTCTATGGGTGATGCTGCCCGCCTGTTGGGCGTTACGAAAGCCCGCATATCTCAACTTGCCGCATCGGGGACGCTTGTGTGCGATATTGTGGGCGGCCGGAAGATGGTCGAGTACAATTCTGCGCTCGCTTATCAAAAGGTCCGCAAACGTGGACGCCGTCCTGCGGCCGATGTGGGGCGCAAGTTTACGCTGATGTCGGCCGACCATGAGGTCGCGCATGTCTCATTTGATCCGACGCGTGAGTTTCCCTTCGAAATTGCCGAGGTCCTCGATGCGCAACGAATGCCGTTTGGCACATGCTCGAGCTCTTCTCCAATGGTGAATAAGCGGGAGCTCAACGCGTGGTGGGGGCATCGATCGGTGCCCGATGCTCGCCCTGGGCTTATCTCGCGCTACCGCGAGCTGGGAATTGTCAACGGCGTTGAGGTGCCGGTTCAGTGCCTGGGTCTCTCGCTTTCGGATTGCTATTGGCTGCGGCCGGCAGAATGCGACGGGCTTGAATGGCGAAACCTCAATTACTTCGAGAATGAATTTGAGCGATCGGCGCCCGAAGAGCGTTCGGGTTGGCTGGAAGGTATCGGTCTTAAAAATCCCGACAACACATCCGAGGGCGAGCTTCCTAAATCGTGGATGATTCGCAACGGTGTTCGCGTTCTGGTCAAGGGGTGCGGCATGGACGACCAACGGCCCTTTAATGAGGCGGTTGCAACGGCTCTGCATCGTCGTTTGCTTCCCAAGGGCGAGTTTGTTCCTTATACGGTTGAGCGGATGTTCGATGGCCCTGCGTGCCTGTGCGAGGATTTTCTTGACGGCCGTGAGGAATACGTTCCGGCTGTTTACGTTAAGGGCGCACTTGGTGGCCAGCGGGGAAACTCGACATACGATCGATACTGTCGCTGCCTTGGCAAGCATGGTGCCGATGAGGCCGCTGTGAGAAGGTCTATGTCGCAGATGATTGTCTGCGATGCCCTTTTGGCCAACAGCGACCGCCATTGGCGAAACTTCGGCATCATCCGTAATGTCGACACCCTGGAGATAAAACCTGCTCCGCTGTTCGATAGCGGCAACTGTCTGTGGTACAACGTACCAACTGCCGTGCTCGCAGCTGGGGAGTTTGGGTTTTCCGCTAAGCCGTTTGGGCCCGACCCTTCCGTCCAGCTGGCGCTTGCGGATTCGCTCGATTGGTTCGATTCATCGCGGCTCAACGGATTTGTTGATGAAGCGATCGAGATTCTTTCGCAGAGCGAGTGGGCGACGGCGGAGGGTCGACTCGAGGCCATTCACCGCGGCCTTGAGTGTCGCGTAATCGAGGTTGGTGCCGCTGTTGAGGTACTTCGACACGTGCAGCGATAAACCCGCGGCTACTTAAGCGCGCCGGTCACGGTGCCGCCGCCCAGGACGATGTCGCCCCGATAGACGACGACGGCCTGTCCGGGGGCGATGGCTCGTTGTGGCTCGTCAAAGGTCAGCAGCATTTGTCCGTTGGCGTCACGCGTAAGGGTTGCTGCCTGGTCCTTTTGACGGTAGCGGTACTTGGCGCCCACGCGAATGCCGTCGGACGTGAGCTCTGCCTCCATGTGGTCGGCAGGGGCACTCCAGATCCAGTCATTGGCCGTGAGCGCTGTGGCCGTCAGGTCCTCGGCCTCGCCCAGATGCACAATGTTGTTGGCGGCATCGACGCCCGTTACGTACACGGGATGCGCCATCGCGACGCCCAGGCCCTTGCGCTGGCCGATGGTGTAGCGCAGCGCGCCGTTGTGGCGCCCGACCACGCTGCCGTCGCGCCACACAATGTCGCCCGGTGCAGTGGGATGTCCGCAGCGGCGCTCGATATAGCCCGCGTAGTCACCGTCTGGAATAAAGCAGATGTCCTCGCTTTCGGCCTTCTGGGCGTTGGTAAAGCCCTGCTCGGCGGCTATGCGGCGCACGTCGCGCTCTTTGTCCAGTCCGGCCAGCGGAAAGATCGTGCGTGCCAGGCGCTCTTGTGTGAGCGAATACAAAAAGTAGCTTTGGTCCTTCTTGGGATCTTCGCCGCGGTGCAGCTGCCAGGTTCCGTCGGACGCCTGGCTCGTTTTGGCGTAATGACCCGTGGCGATGTAGTCGCAGCCCATATCGAGTGCCGCATCGAGCAGCGCGCCAAACTTAATATGGCGGTTGCAGATGATGCACGGGTTGGGCGTCAGTCCCTCCTGATAGGCAGTCACGAAGCGCTCGATAACGTTGCGGTCGAAGGTCTGCTGCAGGTCGAGCACGTGGTGGGGTATCCCCAGGCGCTCGGCGACGGCCTTTGCATCGGCGATGTCGCGGTCGACTTTACTCATGCCCGTGACGGGATCGGGCGCGGGGCAGGTGAGGCGCATGGTGGCGCCGACACATTCGTAACCCTGGCTTTTGAGCAGATACGCGGTCACGCTGGAATCGACGCCGCCGCTCATGGCGACGAGCACGCGCTTATTGTGCATGGGGAGGTTCTCCTTGGTGGCATGTGGCCAAAAAAGAAAAGCGGCGCGGGAGGCTGGTTCCGCGCCGCAGACATTGTAGCAAGTTCGGGCGTCCTGTGGGACGCCCTGTTGGGATGAGCTCAGGCTGCCAGAAGAGAGGGGAGACCGGCGTGCCTTGGACTCGTTCTAAGAACGAGAAGCTCTAGTCCTGGAAGAGCGCCGTGGACAGGTAACGCTCGCCGGTGTCGGCGAGCAGCGCCACGATGGTCTTGCCCTCGTTCTCGGGGCGCTTGGCCAGCTGCAGTGCGGCCCACACGGCGGCGCCGGACGAAATGCCCACGAGCCTGTCTCTTATACACATCTCCGAGCCCACGAGACATGCGCAGATCT
>USHF01000023.1 GCA_900554465.1 uncultured Collinsella sp. | reverse complement strand
AGATGTGTATAAGAGACAGTATCAATGCGACGTGGCCGATCCCGCTGCCGTCAACGCGTGCGTGGAAGCGGTCCTCAACGACTTTGGCTCCATTTGGGCGCTCGTCAACAACGCTGGCATCACCCGCGATGGCCTGCTCATGCGCATGGGCGATGACGCCTTCGATCGCGTGCTTGATGTCAATCTTAAAGGAACGTTTAACATGACGCGCGCGCTCACCAAGACCTTTATGCGCCAGCGCGGCGGCTGCGTCGTTAACATGAGCTCGGTTGTGGGCCTGATGGGCAATGCCGGGCAAGCCAACTACGCTGCCTCCAAGGCGGGCGTGATCGGCCTGACCAAGGCGGTGGCGCGCGAGCTTGCGCCCCGCGGCGTACGAGTGAACGCGGTCGCCCCCGGGTTTGTCGAGACAGATATGACGGCAAAGCTTTCGGAAAAGGTGCGTGCGGCAACCGAGGAGCAGATTCCCCTTAAGCGCATGGCGCGCCCCGAGGAAGTGGCCGGCGTGGTGCGCTTTTTGGCGAGCGATGCGGCTTCCTACATTACGGGCGAGGTTGTACGCGTTGACGGCGGAATGGCGATGTAGAAATCAGGGCCGAAGAACGGCTTGGATGAGGAGACCATGATGGAACAGAGAGTTGCAATCACCGGCATCGGTGCCGTATCGCCGCTCGGCAACACCGCGCTTGCCACCTGGGCGGCCATGTGCGCCGGCACGTGCGGCATCGGCCCGATCACGCACTTCGATACCGATGCGTTTGCCGTTAAGGTGGCGGCCGAGGTCAAGGGCTTTGACGGCAACGAGTACTTTGGCAAGCGTGACGCCAAGCATCTCGACCCCTGCGTTCAGTTTGCGATGGCGGCTTCGGACGAGGCCATGCACGATGCGGGCTTTGATGTCGAAGGCGCCATCGATCGCGAGCGCCTGGGCGTCTACGTGGGCTCGGGCGTGGGCGGCATGACGACGCTCGTCGACAACGTCCATACGATTGCCGAACGTGGGCCCCGCCGCGCATCGCCCTATATGATCGCGATGATGATCCCCAACATGGCATCGGGCAATATCGCAATCCGCCACAAGGCAAAGGGCCCGACCCTGCCCGTGGTGACCGCGTGCGCAACCTCGGCCCATGCGGTGGGCGAGGCGTTCCGCGCCATCAAGCACGGCTATGCCGACGCGATCCTCGCGGGCGGCGCCGAGGCCGCAATTATCCCCGATGCCGTTGCGGGCTTTACGTCCTGCCGCGCATTGACCACCAACCCTGATCCCGCGACGGCTTGCCGCCCGTTCGATGCAGACCGCGATGGCTTTGTGATGGGCGAGGGCGCCTGCGTGCTCGTGCTCGAGAGCATGGAACATGCGCAGGCGCGCGGTGCGCACATTTATGCCGAGGTCGTGGGCTACGGCAACACCGATGATGCCTATCACATCACGAGCCCCGATCCCGAGGCTGCCGGCATTGCCCGCGCGATATCGCTGGCGGTGACCGAGGGCGACGTCAGGCCTTCCGAGGGCCTCTACATCAATGCCCACGGCACATCGACCAAGCTCAACGATTCGTCCGAGACGGCGGGCATTAAGCGTGCGCTCGGCGAGGACGCGGCGCGCGCCGCGCACGTCTCGTCGACTAAGTCGATGACCGGCCACATGATCGGTGCCACGGGCGCCATCGAGGTCATGGCCTGCGCCATGGCGCTCGAGCAGGGCGTGGTGCCGCCGACCATTAACTACCACACGCCCGATCCCGCCTGCGATCTTGACTACACGCCCAATCGCGCGGTTCGCGCCGACCTTACCTGGGCGCTTTCGACCAACCTGGGCTTTGGCGGGCACAACGCCGCCATCGCGCTGCGTAGATATACGAGGAGCTAGAGCATGGATTCCAAAAGACTTGCCGAGATAGCCGATGTTATGGAGGACCGCGGCCTCACGCGCGTACGCGTTGAGGAGCCCGATGGCACCGCGGTCGAACTCGAGCGCGCGAGCGCCGCACAGCCGGTTGCCGTGCCCATGCCCATGCCGAGCGCTATGGCCGCTCCAGTTGCAGCTCCCACAGTCGCGCCTGCCGCACCGGAGCCCGCCGCGCAGACACCTGCCGCCGCACCGGAGCCCAAGGGCACCGAGGTGACCGCTCCCATGGTCGGCGTTTTCTATGCTGCCCCGGCGCCGGGCGACGAGCCGTTTGTGCACGTGGGCTCTAAGGTCAAGGCCGGCGAGACGCTCTGCATCATCGAGGCCATGAAGGTTCTCAACGAGGTAACGGCAGAGGCAGACGGCGAGGTGCTCGAGATCTGCGTGGCCGACGGCGACCTCGTGGAGTTTGGCAGCTGCCTCATGAGGATCGGATAGGTGATATCCATGAACAAAGAAGAGCTTAAGGAACTGTTGCCGCATCGCGAACCGATGCTTTTGCTCGACGAGGCCGAGCTGGTGGGCGACGAGGCCCACGGCAAGATCACGATCACGGGCGACGAGTACTTTTTGCAGGGGCATTTTCCGGGAAACCCGGTGGTCCCCGGCGTGATTCAGTGCGAGATGCTCGCCCAAAACTGTTGCGTGCTGCTGATGGGCGATGAGGAGGCGCGCGGCGCGACGCCGTTCTACACGAGTCTGGACAAGGTGCGCTTTAAGCGTCCGGTGCGCCCGGGCGACACGGTTGATCTGGTGTGCACCATCACGCGTGCGCGCGGGCCGTTCCGCTTTGCGACGGGTACTGCGAGCGTCAACGGTGAGGTTTGCTGCCGCGCCGATATGTCTTTTGCACTCATGCACGAAAGTTAAGGAAGGCTTCATGTTCGACAAAGTGCTCATCGCCAACCGCGGAGAAGTCGCGGTCCGTGTTATCCGCGCGTGCCGCGATATGGGCATCAAGACCGTCGCCGTTTATTCCACGGCCGATGCGGACGCGCTGCACGTGCAGCTTGCCGACGAGGCGTATTGCATCGGCGGCCCGCGTCTTGCCGAGAGCTACCTCAACGACGATGCTGTGCTCACCTGTGCCGTGAAGTCGGGAGCAAAGGCGATCCATCCCGGCTATGGCTTCTTTTCCGAGAAGGCGAGCTTCGTGCGCGACTGCGACAAGTATGGCCTGACGTTTGTCGGTCCTTCGGCCGAGGTGATCGACAGCATGGGCGACAAAGATGCCGCACGTCGAACGGCTGCCGCGGCGGGCGTGCCCATCGTACCGGGCTGCGATTTGCTCAAAAGCCCCGAGGAGGCGACGGCCGAGGCCGAGCGCATTGGCTGCCCCGTGCTTATTAAGGCGCGTGCAGGTGGCGGCGGTCGCGGCATTCGCAAGGTCGAGCGCGTGGAAGATGCGGCAAAGGCGTTCATCGAGGCGCGTGCCGAGGGCGAGGCCGTTTTTGGCGACGGCGAGTGCTACATGGAGAAGTTCGTCGCGCCGGCGCATCACGTTGAGGTGCAGATTATGGCCGATAAGCAGGGTCATGTGTTTTCGCTCGGCGAGCGCGAGTGCTCGGTGCAGCGGCGCAACCAAAAGCTGATCGAGGAGAGCCCCGCGCCGTGCCTCGACGGACACGACGACATTCGTGCTCGCATGCACAAGGCAGCGCGTGACCTGGCTCGTGCCGTCGGCTACGAAGGAGCCGGTACCATCGAGTTCCTGTATTCGGACGACGGCAATTTCTACTTTATGGAAATGAACACGCGCTTGCAGGTGGAGCATCCGGTTACGGAGTTTGTGACCGATACCGACTTGGTCAAGTGGCAGCTGCGCGTGGCAGCCGGCCAGCCTCTGCCCTTTGAGCAGGAGGACATGCCGGTCCGCAACCACGCCATGGAGTGCCGCATCAATGCCGAAACGCCGGACTTTCTGCCGTCATGCGGAACGGTCACCGCGTTGCGTGTGCCGGGTGGTCCGCGCGTGCGCTGGGATTCCGCCATGTTTACCGGTGCAAAAGTTCCGCCGTACTACGACTCCATGCTTGGCAAGCTCATCGTGTGTGCGCCCACGCGTGACGGCGCCATTCGCAAGATGCGCTCGGCCCTGGGCGAGCTCGTGATTGAGGGCGTGAGCGAAAACAGCGAGCTTCAGCTCGACGTGCTGACAAACGACGAGTTCTTGTCGGGCATGTATCACACCGATCTGATGGGGCATCTCTATGCTGATGAATAGAAAAGCGAAGACGGTCAACGTCCTCGAGGGGCCGATGACCGAGTCGTGCGCCGAGTTTCCCGCGCGCCATGTGTTTATCAAGTGCCCGGAGTGCCGCCGCGTGATCGATGAGGCGCGCCTGCACGACAACCTCGAGGTCTGCCCTCGTTGCGGAAAACACTTTCGCGTGAGTGGTCGCGCGCGCATGCGCATGACGGTCGACGAGGGCACGTTTGAGGAATGGGATGCCAATCTGGCGTCGGAGGACTTTCTCTCGTTTCCCGGCTATGCCGACAAGCTCAAGAGCGTGAGCGAGCGTTCGGGCGAGCGTGATGCCGTCGTGTGCGGCAGGGGTAAAATCTGCGGCTTCGATACCGCGCTCTTCTTTATGGACGCCAACTTTATGATGGGCTCGATGGGTTCCGTGGTGGGCGAGAAGATCTGTCGCACATTTGAGCATGCGACCGAGTTGGGATTGCCGGTCGTTGGCTTTACCGTATCGGGTGGCGCCCGCATGCAGGAGGGCGTGACCTCGCTCATGCAGATGGCCAAAATCTCTGCGGCGGTTAGGCGTCATAGCGAGGCGGGCGGCCTGTACATCACGGTGCTCACCGATCCGACGACCGGTGGCGTGACTGCGAGCTTTGCCATGGAAGGCGACATCATCTTGGCCGAGCCCGATGCCCTGACGGCGTTTGCCGGCCCGCGCGTGATCGAGCAGAACATGCACAAGCGCTTGCCCAAGGGATTCCAGCGCTCCGAGTTTTTGCTGGAGCACGGCTTTTGCGATGCCGTTGTTCCGCGTGGCGAGATTGCGCTCACGGTAGGCGAGCTGCTGGCGCTGCACGAAGGGCGCGCACCCGGCCTGGGGGCACCACATGAGATCGTGCATACGGGCCGCCGCGGCAAAAAGCTGGGACATTTGTTCAAGCGCTCGGCCGCGCCAAAAGCCGCACTCGAAATTGTCAAACAGACGCGCTCGGCAGATCGTGCCACGGCGGGCGAGATGATCTCGCTGGGCCTGGATGGATTTGTGGAGCTGCACGGCGACCGCTACTTTGGCGACGATGCCGCTGTGGTGGCTGGCATTGGCTGGAAAGACGGACGTCCCGTAACGGTCATCGCCATCGAGCGCGGCACCACGACCAAAGAGCGTATGCGCCGCAACTTTGGTATGGCGCATCCCGAAGGCTACCGCAAAGCGCGTCGCCTTATGCGCCAGGCCGAAAAGTTTGGTCGACCGGTTCTGTGCCTGGTCGATACTTCGGGCGCGTTTTGCCGCATCGGTGCCGAGGAGCGCGGTCAGGGCGAGGCGATTGCCCAGAATCTCATGGAGATGAGCGGCCTTAAGACACCGATTGTCTCGGTGGTGACAGGCGAGGGCGGCTCTGGTGGCGCGCTGGCGCTGTCCGTGGCCGACCGCATCCTGATGCTCTCGAGCTCGGCCTATTCAGTCGTGAGCCCCGAGGCCTGTGCGTCGATCCTGTGGAAGGATACCGAGCGTGCGGATGAGGCCGCCGAGGCGCTTAAGCTCACGGCCCCCGATCTGCTGGCGCTCGGCATCATCGACGGCATTGTTGACGATAAGGGCCTGTCGCATGAGGAGATCGCCGGTGCCGTCATGTCCTCGGCATTTGATGCCTTCGATACGCTTGGGCAGCTCGACGACGCGACCCTCACAAACCTCCGCTACGAAAAGTACCGCGCAATCGGTCGATACCGCACGATGTGACAAAGGGACAGCCCGCATGTCATATTGGGAAAGGCGTTCCATGCTACAAGTTTCTAACACCTCGTTTACAACGTCGGTTTCATCAAACGCCATGGCCGTGGTGGACTATCTGTCCAAAAGCATGATGTCGGCGCTGCCGTTTATTGTCTGCGCGGCGTTGTTCCGCACCGTCGCTGTCATTATGGGCGAAGGCATGCTGGGCCTGTGGTCTGCCGATTCCGATATCTATCGCCTGTTCTACAGTTGGCTCTATAACGCCGGCTACTACTTTTTGCCCATTTATCTTGGTTGGGCGGCCGCCCGCCAGCTCGGTTGCTCGGAGCAGCTGGGCATGATGCTGGGCGGCGTATTGATTGCACCCGATTTACTCAAGCTTGTCGATGCCGCATCGACGACGGGGGCATCGATGACTTCCGTGTATGGTCTGCTTCCTGCGCCGGTCAACGATTACACGACGACTGTTATTCCGGTTCTCATCTCGGTGCCCGTGCTATGGCGAGTGGAGTGTTTCTTTAAGCGCGTTATCCCTAAGGCCGTGGCGTTTTCGTTCGTTCCGTTTGCGACCATGCTTGTCATGGTTCCGGTTTCGCTGTGTATTACGGCGCCGGCGGGCAGCTATCTGGGCATGCTGTTGGGCCAGCTTATGTTTATGCTTGGCAATTCCGGTGGCATCGTGTCGCTGCTCACGCTCATGGGGCTTGCTGCGGGCTGGGAGTTCCTAAAGATCGCCGGCGTCAGCAACGTTGTCCTATCGCTCGCCTATGCGCAGTTTATGAGTGTGGGAACGGATTCGTGCATCCTGATCGCCGCGACGATGGCAACGTTCGCCGTTTGGGGCATGCCCTTTGGCGCGTCGCTTCGCGTTGCGGATAAGGACGAGAAGGCGCTCATGCTGGGCTATTCAATCTCGGGTGTTCTTGGCGGCGTAAGCGAGCCGGCGCTGTACGGTTGCGGCTTTAAATATGGCAGGTGCCTGACGTGCATGGCCATTGGCGGCGCCGTCGGAGGCCTTGTTGCGGCCGTGGGCCACGTTACGGCCTATACCATCGGCATGACGAATGTCCTTATGGTCATTGGCTTTGCCACGGGCGGCATCTCGAACCTGCTGTGGTGCTGCGCTGCCGGCGGTGTGGCATTTGCGGTGTCTGCGGCGCTGAGCTACTGCTTTGGCGTGGTGCCGGCGAAGGGACAGACGACGGGGGACGGAGCCGATTCACCCGAAACCTCGAAGAGCGTGGCCGAAGTAAGCGCGTAAACCTGTGCGACACAAGGACGATTCCTTTGCCATATTCCAAGGCCGTGGCCCGTGTGGGTTGCGGCCTTTTTTGTATCTGGGGGACAAAGTGGCTACACTACAATCCGTTTGAGCAATAGATATATAGGTAGTACCGTGGGGGCGGATGTAGATGGTCGAGTGGATTGTTAAGCGTGCGCAGGGCGACCGTGCGCGCGTGGGCACGTTGACGGGCGTGGTGTGTATTCTCGCCAATGTGGCACTATGCGCTGCGAAGGGCGTAATTGGCGTGCTGTCGGGATCGGTTTCGATTGTGGCGGATGCCATGAACAACCTGTCCGATGCAAGCTCGAATATCGTGAGCGTGCTGGGCTTTAAGCTGGCGAGCAAGCCGGCCGACCCCGAGCATCCTTACGGCCACGGTCGCTACGAGTATCTCTCGGGTTTGGTCGTGGCGGCGCTCGTGCTGCTTATTGGCATCGAACTGGTGAAGTCCTCGGTGGAGCGTATTGTCAACCCGGAGCCTGTCGAGTTCTCGCTTGCCCTGGTGGCAGTCCTGGCACTTTCGATGGTTGTAAAGCTGTGGATGGCGGCCCTCAACCAAAAGCTCGGCGATCGCATTGAGTCCGAGACGCTGCATGCGACCGCGCAGGATTCCAAGAACGATGTCCTTGCCACAGGCGCCGTGTTGGCGTGCGCAATTGTTTCGCAGGTGACGCACATCAATCTTGACGCATGGGTCGGCCTTGCCGTTGGCGCCTATATTGGCTGGAGCGGTTTTGAGCTCATCCAGGATACGGTGAGCCCGCTTTTGGGCCAGTCGCCCGATCCTAAGCTGGTCAAGCACATTCGAGACAAGATCATGAGCTATCCCGGCGTTTTGGGAGTTCACGATTTGATGGTTCACGACTACGGCCCGGGCAGGAAGTTCGCAAGCGCTCACGCCGAGATGGCAGCCGAGGCCAGCCCGCTGGAAAGTCACGACACGCTCGATAACATCGAGCAGTCGTTTAGGAACGAAGACGGCATGATTGTCACACTTCACTACGACCCCATCGTGACCGACGATCCAAAGGTGGCGAGCATGCGCTTGCGCATCAACGCTATGGCTCAAGAGATCGATAGCCGCCTTTCGATTCATGATTTGCGCTGTGTGCCGGGCCCCACGCACACCAACGTGATCTTTGACTGCGTGCGTCCCTCGGATCTGCAGATGAGTGCCGAAGACGTAAAGCACGCGCTGGCACAACGGGTCGAATCGGAATATCCCAAGTCGATTGCCAAGATTACGATCGACGAAGACTACGTAGGGCATACCCACGAGTAGGGCTGTGCCGGCAAAGCAAGTTATACAGAAGAGGAGAGCATGAAGCGCCTCTATCTACTCCGCCACGGCCAGACGGAATTCAACGTCAAAAAGCTCGTCCAGGGTCGCTGTGATTCACCGCTCACCGATCTGGGCTGTCAGCAGGCACGGGCAGCGGCCGCATGGCTCAAAGCCCACAGCGTCGTCCCCGACAAAGTGGTCTCATCACCCTTAGGCCGAGCCATGGACACGGCAAGTCTTGTCGCATGCGAACTCCTCGGTCCGGACGCCGCAGTCGAGCCCTGTGAAGGCATTATCGAGCGCAGCTACGGCACCTTCGAAGAAGGCCCCCACGACGCCCTGCCCACCGACGTTTGGGATCCGGGCGAGGACCTGGTCCCCTTCGGAGGAGAAGGAAGCCGCGCACTGCAAGAACGCATGGTAGGCGCCCTCACCAATCTCATGGGCTCCGAGGGCATCGAAACCCTCCTAGCAGTAAGCCACGGCAGCGCCAGCCGCCAATTTATCAAGGCCGCAGCCCCAGAGGGCTTTGAGCTCCCAACAAAACTCCCCAACTGCGCCATCATGATCTTCGGTTTTGACGATGCGCGAGAAGAGGACGATACGCCCCAATGCAAGTTCACCTTGCAACAAATTGTGGACCCTCAACAAAGTCATTAGCCTGAGCGAGCAGAGTTAAGCAGACATCAACGTGGCGTTCCCAGTGTGCGGCGGAGGGGGCGGGCCTGAGACATATTAAGGTTGCTGCTCTACAGTCCTGCTCACGACGGAGAGCACATTAAGTGCTCTCCTGTTCGTGCGGAACTCGCGACAACCTTAATATGTCTCAGGCCCGCCCCCTCCGCCGCACACTGGGAACGTGCCACGCACTTTACCTGCGTAAACAATGTGAGTGAAATATGAATCTCGATGGATACGCCCGCAGCCGTGTATACTAAACAGCTGTGTGTAACCAGGGGAGTATTCTGGCTGGACAAAATGCCTGCTTAATAGGGTTGTCAGGTAGTCCGGGCGAAATACAAGGCTGGGGAGCACGTCGTGTAAGTAGTGGTCCTCTAGGGGCGTACGCTCGGTGGTGTACGCATTGTCCCAAGACCACGCGAGAGTTGGGATCATATCTTGATCAGCATGATTCTCGGCCGCAAGATTGGCATGACCCAGGTTTGGGACGAGGACGACAACGTCGTTCCCGTCACGGTCATCCAGGCTGGCCCCTGCGCTGTCTCGCAGGTTAAAACTCAGGCAACCGACGGCTATGACGCCGTCCAGATCGGTTTCGGCGACATCAAGGCCAAGAACGTGAACAAGCCCATGGCTGGTCACTTCGCCAAGGCTGGCGTCGAGCCTGTTCGCTTCCTTCGTGAGGTCCGCGTCGAGAACGGCGAGGAGCACAAGGTCGGCGAGGTCGTCACCGTCGCTGATTTCGCTGATGTCGAGAAGGTCGACGTCATCGGTACCTCCAAGGGTAAGGGCTTCCAGGGTCGCATCAAGCGCTGGGGTCAGCGCCGCGGTCCTATGACGCATGGTTCTCACTTCCAGCGTCACCCCGGTTCTATCGGTCAGTGCGCCTATCCTGCGCGCGTCCTCAAGGGCGTCAAGATGGCCGGTCACATGGGTAACGAGCGCGTTACCGTCAAGAACCTTTCCGTTGTCCGCATCGATGCCGAGCAGAACCTCATCTTGGTCAAGGGCGCTGTCCCGGGTGCCAAGAATGGTCTCGTCGCCATCCGTATGGCCTAAGGGCCCAGCCCATTTAGCCCAGCGTCATACCAAGGAGAACACTTAAATGGCAAAGTTTGAAGTAAAGAACAGCGAGGGCAAGAAGGTCGCCGAGGCCGAGCTCGCCGCTGAGGTGTACGGCATCGAGCCGAACATCCACGTTATGCACCACATCGTCAAGTGCCAGATGGCCTCTTGGCGTCAGGGCACCCAGTCTGCTAAGGGTCGCTCTGAGGTTTCCGGTGGCGGCAAGAAGCCTTGGCGTCAGAAGGGCACCGGCCGTGCCCGCCAGGGTTCCATCCGTGCTGCCCAGTGGCGTCACGGTGGCGTTGTCTTCGCCCCCAAGCCCCGTTCCTACGCTAAGCGTATGAACAACAAGGAGGTCAAGCTGGCTATGCGCTCCGCGCTGTCCGCCAAGCTGGCCGATGGCGAGCTCGTGCTCGTCGACGACTACGGCTTCGAGAAGCCTTCCACCAAGGCTGCCGTCGCCATGCTCAAGGCTCTCGGTCTTGAGGGCAAGCGTCTGACCATCATCGTTCGCGATGAGGACGTCAACGCCTACCTGTCGTTCCGCAACATTCCCAAGACGTTCATCATCACCGCTGACGAGGCCAACACCTACGATCTCGTCAACAACAACGCTGTGCTGATGCCCGCCGACATCGCCGCTCACTTCGGGGAGGTGCTTGCATAAATGACCGCCCACGAGATCATCATCCGTCCGATCGTGTCCGAGCGTTCCTTCTCCGGCATGGAGCTGAACAAGTACACGTTCGAGGTCGCCAAGGATGCTAACAAGTATCAGATCAAGGACGCTGTCGAGGAGATCTTCGGCGTCAAGGTCGTTCGCGTGAACACCCTGACGGTCAAGCCCAAGACCAAGCGCGTGCGCTATGTCGCCGGCAAGACCCGTTCTTGGAAGAAGGCCATCGTCACGCTGGCCGAGGGCGACACCATCGAGGTCTTTGGCAACCAGGCCTAAGACTCGCTGCTGTTGAGTGAGCTCATGCCTCCCAAATAGGGGAGGCGAGAGCTCAAGGTTTTGGGCGTATAAAATGGACACGCCCGGAACCGTGTATACGTCCGGTGTCATCGCACCCGAGGCAGAACCTCGAATCCCTGTCTGCGATGGCTAACGGATTCCTATTGAAAGGGATTGTAATGGCTGTAAAGCACCTTAAGCCGACCTCCGCTGGTAGGCGTTGGCAGACGATCTCCGATTTCTCCGAGATCACCTGCACCAAGCCCGAGAAGTCTCTTCTCGAGCCCCTGCCCAAGAAGGCCGGTCGTAACAACAACGGCCGCATCACCACCCGCCACCAGGGCGGCGGCGTGAAGCGTCGTTACCGCGTGATCGACTTCAAGCGCAACAAGGACGGCGTGCCCGCCAAGGTTGCCACGATCGAGTACGATCCGAACCGTTCCGCTCGCATCGCTCTGCTGCACTACGCTGACGGTGAGAAGCGCTACATCCTGGCCCCCAAGGGCCTCGAGGTCGGTCAGACCATCATGTCCGGTTCTGACGCCGACATCAAGCCGGGCAACGCTCTGCCCCTCGCCGACATTCCCGTCGGTACGCTCATCCACGCCGTCGAGTTCCAGCCGGGCAAGGGCGCTGCTATCGCCCGTTCCGCCGGCACCTCCATCCAGCTCATGGGCAAGGAGGGCAACTACGCCATCCTGCGCATGCCCTCTTCCGAGATGCGCCGCGTGCTCATCACCTGCCGCGCCACCATCGGCGAGGTGGGCAACGCCGAGCACTCCAACATCAAGATCGGCAAGGCCGGCCGCAAGCGCTGGATGGGCGTTCGCCCCTCTGTCCGCGGTACGGTTATGAACCCGGTCGACCATCCGCACGGCGGCGGCGAGGGCAAGAACAAGTCCGCTGGTCGTCACCCGGTCACCCCGTGGGGCGTTCCCACGAAGGGCCATCGCACCCGCAATCCCAAGAAGGCTTCGAGCCGCTTGATCATCCGCCGTCGCAAGAAGTAGCGCAAAGCGTTAAGGAGTAATAGTGAGTAGAAGTTTGAAGAAGGGTCCTTTCGTTGAGCCGCGGCTTCTTGATCGTATCGAGAAGATGAATGCGGCGGGCGAGAAGAACGTCGTGAAGACCTGGTCGCGCTCGAGCACCATCTTCCCGGAAATGGTGGGTCACACCATCGCCGTGTACGATGGCCGCAAGCACGTGCCGGTCTACGTTACCGAGTCCATGGTTGGTCACAAGCTGGGCGAGTTCTCGCCGACCCGTACCTTCAAGGGTCATGCGGCCGACAAGAAGAAGCGATAGGGCATAGGTGAGAAGTTACATGGAAACTAAAGCAGTATCGCGTTACGTCCGCATCGCTCCCCGCAAGGCCCGCATCGTGGTCGACCTGGTTCGCGGCAAGTCCGTGCCCCAGGCCCGCGAGATCCTGGCTTTCTGCGAGCGCGCCGCCGCTGAGACCGTCGCAAAGACGCTGAACTCCGCCGTGGCCAACGCCGAGCACAACAATCACCTTCGCGGCGACAACCTGGTGGTCAAGGCCGCCTACGTCGACGAAGGCCCGACCCTGAAGCGCATTCGTCCCCGCGCCAAGGGCTCCGCGTCGCGCATCAACAAGCGCACGTGCCACATCACCATTGTCGTCGCACCCCGAGAGGAGGCATAAGGTCCATGGGTCAGAAAGTCAGCCCTACCGGATTCCGCCTCGGTATCACCGAGGATTGGCGCAGCCGCTGGTACGCCGGTAAGGATTACGCCAAGACGCTCGAGAACGATATCGCCATCCGCAAGTTTCTCGACAAGCAGCTCGCCCGTGCCTCCGTGTCTCGCGTGGACATCGAGCGCGCCGGCGACAAGATCAAGGTGACCATCACCACGGCCCGCCCCGGCGTGGTCATCGGCAAGGGCGGCACCGAGATCGAGCGCCTGCGCCTGGAGCTGGAGAAGAAGCTGGGCAAGCCCGTGGCTCTGAACATCGTGGAGGTTAAGACCCCCGATAC
>USHF01000022.1 GCA_900554465.1 uncultured Collinsella sp. | reverse complement strand
CAGCCGTCGTGGGCTCTGCCGGCTCGGGCTCGGGCTCCGGCTCTGCAGCAGGCTCGGGCTCGGCTGCGGCAGCAGCAGCGGCGGCAGGCTCTGCACCCTTGGCCTCCTCGGCAATACCTTCGTCCTCGGTGGCACCCTCGCTCGCGGCCTTCTCGGCGGCAAGGCGGGCACGGCGCTCGGCAAAGGTCTCCTTCTTGGCGGGCGCAGCCGTCTCGGCGGCATCCTCGTCCGCATCGGAATCGTCGTCGGTCGCAGCGGCCTTCTTGGGCTTGACCGGCGCCGACGCGGCCTCGCTTACCGGATCGATAATCTCGGACTGAACAACGGCCGTCATCTTTTCCTGCGTCTCGCGGAACTGACGGATGGCACGGCCGATCGTGCGGCCCATCTGCGGGAGCTTATCCGGGCCAAACAGCAAAAAGCCGAAGACCACGATGATCGCGAGCTCACCCTCTCCAATACCAAACACACATACCTCCAAGGCTCGATGTGAGTCGAGCCCGCACCGCGCCATTCGGCCGGAACTCGTCTATTCATTCGGTCAAGTATAGCGCCCGGACGCCAAAACGTCCGAGCGCATCACAAACATATGCCATAAGGCACGCCCTTTTGGGGGCAAAGATTATGCAGCGGTGATCGAAATCTCCTGGTCGACACCCAACAGCTGAACCACGCGCATCACCGGAGGCTGCACATTGGTGCAGCTAAAGCGCTTGCCGTGGTCGACCGCGTGGTGTGCGGCGCCCACGAGCACGCCAATGCCCGTCGAATCGATGTAGCTCACCTGGGCAAAATCGAGCTCAACGGCCTCGGTGGGCTGCTCGAGCGCCAGGTCGATGGCATTGCGCAGGCTATCGGCGTTAGAGATATCGATCTCGCCGGTTACCTTAATGGTGTAGAGCTCTGGCGTGGGGTTGGTGGAAATACCCAAATCCATGTATACGCTCCTTTACGTATCGAAAGTGCGGATAGTACGGGAAGCCGCGCGTTAGGCGCGCTCGGCACGCGCAAGCTCGGCAGCGACGAGCTTGACGGCCAGCACCAGCACATCGAGCGCGGCCTCCAGGTCCTCGACCGTGGGATAGCTCGGCGCGATGCGGATGTTGGTGTCGCGCGGATCCTTGCCATAGGGCCAGGTGGCACCAGCCGGCGTAAGCTTGACGCCCAGGTCGGCACAAAGCGCGGCGACCTTTTGGGCCGAGCCCTCGGGACCATCGAAGCTCACAAAGTAGCCGCCGCGGGGATGCGTCCAAGTGGCGCAACCCGTATCGCCCAGACCCTCGGTGAGCTTGCGCTCAACGGCCTCAAAGCGCGGGCGCAGGAACTCGGCGTGCTTTTTCATGTGCTCCTTGACCGCCTCGATGGTGGGAAGGAAGCGCACGTGACGCAGCTGGTTGAGCTTGTCGGCGCTGATGAGGCCGGCCTTCAGGCGCTTGGAGAACTCGGCGATAACCGCGGGGCTCGCACCGATAAAGCCGATGCCGGCGCCCGGGAAGGTGATCTTTGACGTCGAGGCAAAGGCCACCACGCGATCCTCGGTGCCCGCCGCGCGAGCGAGGTCAAAGATGTTTGCGAGCTCGTCGGTCTCGTCGTACAGGTCGTGCACGCAGTAGGCGTTGTCCCAGAAGATGCGGAAATCGGGCGCGGCCGTGGGCATCTCGACCAGGCGGCGCACGGTGTCCTCGCTAAAAGTGATGCCCGTGGGGTTGGAATACTTGGGCACGCACCAGATACCCTTGATGGAATCGTCGGCGGCAACGAGGCGCTCGATCTCGTCCATGTCGGGGCCGTTGTCGGTCATCGCGACGGGGACGTTCTCGATACCCAGGTCGGCGGTGATGCCAAAGTGGCGATCGTAACCGGGAACGGGGCACAGGAACTTGACCTTCTTGCCGTCGTGCGCGGCCTCGTAGGCGTCCCAGGGCTCGCTGCCGCACGAGCCACAGCGCCAGAACATGCCGGCGATGTCATGCTCGATCAAAAGGCTCGACGAACCCAGCACGAGCGTCTGCTCGGCGGGGCAGCCCAGGAACTCCCCTGCCAACTTGCGTGCCGAGGGAATACCCTCGAAGCAGCCGTAGTTGGAGCAGTCGACGCTGCCGTCGTGCAGATCGGCATCGGCGTTGAGGATATCGAGCATGGGTCGAGAGATGTCCACCTGGGAGGGCGACGGCTTGCCGCGGGCCATATCGAGCGCCAGGCCCTTGGCCTTGACCTCGGCGACCTCGACTTTGAGCGCCTCGATGGCGGCATCGAGTTCGGTGGTTTCCATCTTCTGGTAGATCGTCTGCATGGGTGCGACCTTTCGCGAAGCGGTACGTTGCAGTTCGTCTAAGTATAGACCGCCACCGCCGCAACGGTATGAAGCCGTGATAGATTAAGTCCATCGCAATGAATTACGACATCGCCGCGCATGCCGGCGTGGGGCGCCCAAGGAGGCACTATGGAATACGGTTCGTTTAGGGCCGAGGAATTCGGCGACCTACAGCGCCTGGTCGACGGGCTGTTTTACGACCGCCACGCCATCGACCGCCTCGATCTCATCGTTCAGGCCGAGATCTTGGACTTGGCGCCCGATCTCATGGAAATCGTCAACCTGCTACCGCCCGGCTATTACGACCGCCAGTCACTTTGCGACCAGCTCAACTCCGCCCTTGCCGCCCATGGCTGGGGCGCCATCTACGGCACCGTGGAATAAAACCACTCATTGGGGACAGACTTAAATGAGTAGTCACTAGGCGCGCTCTTTGCAGGGGAAAAGGACTGTCCCAAACTGCCGGCACATAAGGAACGTCCCCAAGTGCCGACTCCGCAAGACTGTCCCCGGTGACTAGTCATTTAAGAACGTCCCCAATGGCTACCCAATGACTAAAACGCCGCTTGTGATGGTGTTCACAGGCGGCGTTTTCAAACTTGTATGTGCTCTTACTCGTCCTTGGGCGCGGGGTGTTTGCAGACCACGCTCATGTAGATCATACCGAGCACGGCAGCGGTGACCGAACCGGCAAGGATGGCGGCCTTGGCAGCCAGAACCTCAAACTGGGCCGTCGGGAAGGCAAGGCCGCTGATGAGGATCGACATGGTGAAGCCGATGCCGCCCAGAATGCCCACACCGGCAATCATGTGCCAGTTAACGTTATGCGGCAGCTCGCAGACCCTAAACTTAACCAGGGCAAACGTCATGCCAAAGATGCCGATCGGCTTGCCCAGCAGCATGCCAAAGTACACGCCGAGCGTCACCGGGTCGGTGAGCAGCGTGCTCATATCCACACCCACTAGGCGAACCTGTGCGTTCACGAACGCAAAGATCGGCAGAATCACAAAGTTGACCGGCGTGGAGATCAGACGCTCCATGCGGATGAGCGGCGGGGTCACGCGGTGCATGACGCGCTCGACCCTGGTGGTCGAGACGGTAAAGTCATGCTGGCCCAGGATGTGTGCCTCGTCGTCGTAGCGGTCATCAAGCAGCGGCAGGCACTCGCCCAACCAATCGGTGAGGCTATCGAGCTTGACGCCGCACTTGGCCGGAATGGTAAAGGCCAGGATGACGCCGGCGAGCGTGGCATGTACACCGCTCTTGAACATGCAGAACCACAACAGCAGGCCCAGTACCGAATACGGGGCGAGGCGGTAATGCTGCGTCTTGTTGAGCCACACGAGCGCGCAGGTCACCAGCGCGGCGGCGCCCAACCAAAACGGATTGGGGCTCTGACCGTAGAAGATGGCGATGGCGGCGATGGAGATGAGGTCATCGGCGATGGCGAGCGTCGAGAAGAACACGCGCACGCCGTTGGGCACGCGGTTGCCCAAAAGCGACAGCACGCCCAGCGCAAAGGCAATATCGGTTGCCATGGGGATGGCCCAACCGTTGCGGGCGCCGGCATGGTTAAAGATCAGGTAGATGCAGGCAGGAACGACGACGCCGCCCACGGCCGCCAGCATGGGAAGCATGGCCTGACGCGGATTCTTGAGCTCGCCGACCGTCATCTCGTACTTAAGCTCAATGCCCACCAACAAAAAGAAAATCGCCATGAGGAAGTCGTTGACGAAAAGCTCAACGGTAAGACCGGCCGTAAGGTTGCCCAGACCCACATACAGCGGGGTCTCCAAAAAGTGATGGATGGCCTCGTAGGCATCGGTATTGGCGCAAATGACGGCGGCGATGGCGGCGATGACCATGACGGCGGCGGAAATCGTGCCGTTCTCGGCGATGCGCTCCCAAATGTCGTGGCGTTCAAAGCGCTTGCGCTCACGGACGTTGAACAGCTGCTCAGTTGCTGCCATGGGCGGCTCCTTTCACGGGAAAGCTCCCGTCTTAAAAAGCACGGCCCGCCCAAGTGGCGGCGCCGCGCTCTAACGTATTACGCTTGCATCTAGCCTACCCTGCACGACAAGCACGCAGGCGCGGCCGAAAAGCGGAACCACAGGTTGAACATTATTTGCTCAACGGCACGGGCACGCCTGTCCAAGAGACGACGCGGCGCATGCACAAAAAACGACCGGAGCGCGGGGCGTCCGCGATCCGGTCGTGGCGTTTGGTCAACTAAACCTAGCAGGCGGCCATGATGGGGGCAGCGACCTGCTTCTTACGGGAGAGGACGCCCGGCATCCAAACGCCGTCGTGCTCGTCGGCAATGCCCAAGCCCTTCTGAGCGGCCTCGGTCTCGCCCTCGAGCAGAACCTGCGAGCCCTCCTCCATGATGTCGGTGATGCACAGGACAATGCCGTCGGCACCCTTCTCGGCGGCGTAGGCGCGCATGGCCTCACGGATCTCGTCGATCATGCCGAGCGCGCGGCTCTTGTCGACGGTCTCGTACTGGCCGATGAGCAGCTTCTTACCGGCGGGCTCGAACATCTTGATGTCGTTGCCGACCATCTCGGCAGCGGTGAAGGAGCCGGACGGACGGGTGAGGAAGACCTCCATGCCAAACTTGACCGGGTCGACGCCCACCTGCTCGCCGAGCTTGGCGGCGACGACGCGGTCGACAGCGGTGGTGGTGGGGCTCTTGAGCATGAGCGTGTCGGTCATCATGGCCGAGAGCAGCAGCTTGGCCTGGACGTCGGAAAGCTCAACGCCGAGCACGTCGGCGAGCTTAGTGACGATGGTGCAGCTGGAGCCCCAGGGCAGGCAGATGTAGTGCAGCGGGCCGGCGGTCTCGAAGTCGCCGATGCGGTGATGATCGACGACGCCAAAGACCGTGGCGTCCTTAAGGCCGGCGACGGACTGGGCAGACTCGTTGTGGTCGGTGAGGACGACGAGCTGACCGGCCTCGACGGACTCGATCACGCGAGGCTCGGCGATGCCGGCGTCGGCGAGCAGCTTGGCGGACTCTGCCGGAAGCTGGCCCAGGGCGCAAGCCTCGTAGGTGTTGCCGGCATACTCAACCTGGTTGAGCAGCTGGGACAGGACGACGGCACTCATGATGGCGTCGTTATCGGGGTTCTGGTGACCAAAGACAAGAACGTTTGCCATGGATATCCTCCACTTGATATGTGTACTTGGACGTAGCTATGGTAGCACGCTGGCGCCGAGCCTTCTGAGACGGAAGGGCCACGGCGCAATTTGGGGCAAGTGTTGGGGCGAAGTCTGCCCCCTTTGCACCATGTTGGTGCAAACTAACCCGTCCCCCTTGCACCAGCTATTTACCGGCGGCGCGCAGAGCTACGTAGGCGGCACCGATGATGCCGGCGTCGTTTCCGAGCGAAGCGACCTTAATGGGCGTCTCGCGCGAGGCGGAAAGCGCGTACTGCTTAAAGTGCTCGCGGACCTTGTCGAGGTAGACATCGGCCGAAGCGGACGCGCCGCCACCAATCAGGAACATCTCGGGGTCGACCACGTTGGCAACAAGCGCCAGGGCACGGCCGAGATAGTCGGCCATGGTATCGGCCGCGGCAAGCGCGAGCTTGTCGCCCTCGCGGCAGGCTTGGAACACGTCCTTGGAATCGGAGGGGCCGGTAAGCTCGATGGGCTCAACGCCCGCCTTCTTGCACTCGGCAAGGTAGTTGCTCACCACGCCGGTGGCGCTGGAATACTGCTCCAGATGGCCATGGCCGCCGCAGCCGCAAGTGCGCTCCTCAGCCGGGTTCAGGCACATGTGGCCAATCTCGCCGCCGGCGCCCACAACGCCCGACACTACGTCGCCGTTAACGATAACGCCGCCGCCCACGCCGGTACCGATGGTGACCATCACCACGTTCTGCACGCCCTTGGCAGAGCCGAGCCAGGCCTCGCCCATGGCAGCGGCGTTGGCATCGTTCTCGTACTTAACGACCGCGTCGGGGCAGTGCTCCTGAATGGCGACTCTCAGCTCGGGCAGGTTAATGGCAATGTTGGCCTTGACCTTGGCATCGCCCGATGCCGGGATGGGGCACGGAACGGCCAGGCCAATGCCCGCCACAAAGGCACGCGGAATCTGAGCCTTGGCGACCACCTGGTCGATAGCCTCGGTCACCGCGGCAAAGCCCGCGGCGTCAACGATGGGAGGCGTGGGCACGCTGGCCTTGGCCAGCAGGTTACCGTCCTCGTCGAACAGGCCCTCCTTAACCGAAGTGCCGCCGACGTCGATGCCGATGTAGTACTGCTTAGGTTCCATGGGAGCCCACCTTTCTCGTTTAAACATTGCCTGTATGGTACCGCTCCCCAGGCAAAAACCTGCCAAAAAGGGACAGGTTTGTTTTGGCAGGTTTTATCTGGAAAAACACGAAGGCCCGCCCAACAGGTCGCGCAGGCCTTCGCCAAATACAAAGGCGCCGGGAGACGGAAAACTCCCAGCGCCCGTGAAAGGGACTGAATTGTCTGTTGGACCGCACGATCCGTCGCAGCGATAACGCCAGCTAGGCCTTACGAGCCTGCAGCTGCTTGTGGACCTCGATGAGCTCCGTGGCCATGACGCGCATGGTCTCGGTGCCTGCCATCTGGTCCTCGGCATGCAGCAGAATCAGCGGGGCCTCGCCGCTACGCTCGCCGTTGGCCTCCTTTTTAAGGAGCCCCATGTGGACATCGTGGCCACCGTTGTAAACCTCGTCACCCTGCTTGATAAGCTCCTCGGCGGCGTCAAAATCGCCCTCCTTGGCCTTTTGCACGGCATTGATATACATGCTCTTGGCGGTGCCGACGTAGCTGATGATCTCGAAGCAGGTCATCTGCAGCTCATTCATATCCTCCATGTGCTGCACCTAGCCCATCACACTGACGCAGTGGTCGATGATGCCGGCGGCGTTCATGCGGCCGTAATCGACCATGTTGATGACCTCGACCGGGAAACGACCGGCGGCCTCCTTCTCAAAATCGCCCTTGGTGTAGCCAATCTGCGGACCGAGCAGCAGGATGTCGCACTCGTCCAGGTGATCGTGGGCCTCATTCATGGGACGAGCCTCGACCTCGATGTCCAGACCGCGGTTCGCGACCTCGGCCTGCATCTTCTGGACCAGCAGACTCGTGGACATGCCGGCATTGCAGCAAAGCATGATCTTCTTCATGGTTTCCTCCTTATAACTGCGCGGCGCGCAGACGACAACTGGTTGTATTCCTTGCGGCTACTGTACCCACCCCCTGCATCTTTACGCAGGAGGAGAGCCGCGAGCACCGGCACCGCGTACCGGCGCCCGCAACGGTGGAAGGAAAAACGAACGTTTAGGCGTTCTGCTCGGCAAGGGCCTCCTGCTTGGCGATGGCCTTCTCGGAGATCCTCATAAAGGGCAGGTAGACAGCCATACCGATGACAAGCTCGAGGGCCTGCCACACGCCAGCGCGCCAGTCAAAGCCCGTGGCAAGCAGGGCGTTGATGACGGGAGGCATGGTCCAAGGCACCTGGGCGATGCAGGGGCTAATGATGCCCGCGCATGTCAGGCCATAGGTGACGCCGATGAACAGGTCGGGAAGAAGCACAAACGGAATCATGAGCGGCAGGTTGTACACGACGGGGTAACCGTAGATGACCGGCTCGTTAATGTTAAACAGGCCAGGAATGATAGCCATCTTGGCAACGGTCTTGGAAGCCTTGTTCTTGGAGAACAGGAAGGTATCGAGCAGGAGCATGAGGGTGCAGCCCGAGCCGCCGATGAGGGCGAAGCTGTTGACGATCTGCATGTTCATGTAGTGATCGGGTTGGATGGTGCCGCCGGCGGCAAAGGTAGCCATGTTGTCGACGATGAGCATGGTCAGGATCGGCTCGACGGTAGCGCCAGAGATGGTGGACTGGTGAATACCGACGCAGAACAGCAGGTTCGCAAGAGTGTAGATGAGGATAACAGCCCACGGACCGGCGTTCATGATGCTCTTGAGCGGGTTGGAAATGCACGTGGAGATGATGGTGCACAGATCGGTGCCGGCAAACACGGCGAGCAGAGCCGCGGCAATGGCGAAGATCGAGAGGTTGAGCAGCATCGGGATCATGACGTTAAAGGAGTTGGAGACCGCGGGAGGCACGCCCTCGCCCAGCTTGACCTTGAGCTTCTCGACGCCGGAAATCTTAATGAAGAGCGTAACGGAGAGCAGGGCGATGATAATGGCCGCGAACAGACCGTTGGTACCGGTGTTGGCAGTCGAAAGGGCGCCCGTGACCTCGGCAGAGGTAATCTTGTCGGTGAGCAGCGGACTCGTGGCGGCAAGCGTGGCGGTGATCTGCTGCGGCATCATGATGACGAAAGCGGAGATGGCGACGACCACGCAAGCGAGCGGGTTATCGAAGCGCTCGTTCTTAGCGAGGCTGTAGCCAATCAGTCCAGCCAAGATGATGGCAGAGACGTTGAGGGTGCCCAGCGTAATTGCCGAGCCCCAGGTCTGAAGGTTGGCAAGGCCCGCCGCATCGAGCGGGAACAGAGGGAACACGACGTTGTTAATAAGAACCGCGATACCCGCAAGGATATAGAGCGGCGTGATGGTTGCGAAGGCATCGCGCAGGGAACGCAAGTGAACCTGGTTTCCCACCTTCGCAGAGACCTCGGCAAACTTGTCGAGGAAGCTCTTTCCGTTGTCACTGGCCATGATTGCTCCTAACTTTCAAATCCGGCCTTTCCTATGCGCACGGTGGTCTGTCGCCCTCTGCCACCAGATGTGCCATGTGTTGCGCGCGGCGGCGCGCGGTCTGGACGTTCGTCCGGTCGCTAATCAACCACGTGGGTCGTGGCGACCTGTTTGAGCCAGGCCGCCGACTTCTTAAGACGGCGCTTATAGCCATCCATCAGATCGACCTCGACAAAGCCATAGCGATTCTTAAAGGCATTGGCCCAAGACCAGTTATCGATGACGGCCCAATAATGGTATCCGCGGCACTTGGCGCCCTCGTCGATGGCCTTGGCCACCCACTCCAGGTGCTGACGTACAAAGTCGACGCGGTAGTCATCCTGGATGGTTCCTTCGGCGTCACGGTTCTTGTATTCGTCCATGATGCCGATGCCGTTCTCGGAAACGAACCACTCAAGATCGGGGTAGTTCTTAGCGCAGTCCATGCCAAAGTCGTAGAGGCCCTGCGGGTAGATCTCCCAGCCGCGGCTCTCGTTCATAACGGCGTCGGGCCATACGTACTCGTCGGCAAAGTACGGCAGGCCGTACTGGTCGACCTTGCTCGCCGGCGCCTGAACACGCGTGGGGTGGTAGTAGTTGCAACCGAGCCAGTCGACAACACCCTGCTTGAGGATCTCTTGGTCGCCGGCGCGGAACGGGAGCTTAACGCCGCCCTCGGCCAGGCTGTCGAGCACGTCGGCAGGAAGCTCGCCCTTGGTGATGAGGTCGAGCCACCAGCGGTTGTTGATGCCGCTGGTCATGCGCACGGCCTCGAGGTCCGCCTCGCTGGGGTTCTCCTTGGTGTAGACCGGGGTAAAGCAGTTGATCATGCCGATCTTGGCATCGGCGCGAATAGCGCCCTCGTCATAGGCGCGACGATAGTTGGCCACGGCCAGCGCGTGCGCCAGCGAGATGTGATACTGCACGGTGCGGGCGCGGTTGAAGTCGTGGAGCTGCGGGAACCACACGCCCTCCTGATAGCGCTGCTCGGGCTCGACGATGGGCTCGTTAAAGGTGAACCAGTACTTAATCTCCTGGCCAAACTCGTGGAAGGCGACGTCGGCGTAATGTGCGTAAGCCTCGACAACCTCACGGCTCTCCCAGCCGCCACGGTTAAAGAGGTAGGTGGGCATGTCAAAGTGGTACAAGTTGACAAACGGCTCCAAGCCGGCTTCGCGAGAGGCGCGGAACAACTCGTGATACCACGCGGCACCTTCCTCGTTGAGGTTGCCGTCGGCATCGAGCAGACGGCTCCACTGGATGGAAGTGCGATAGGTATCCAGACCCAAGTCCTTCAAAATGCGAAGGTCTTCCTGGTACTTGGCCATAAAGTCATTGCCGGCGTAAGAGCCAACGCGGTTGTAGAACGAACCCAGATCCTGGATGGACCAGGTGTCCCACAGGTTCTCGAGCTTGCCGCCCTGGTTCCACTGACCCTCAGTCTGCGGGCCGGACATAGCAGCGCCAAAGAAGAAGTCGTTGGGCAGCTGATACTGTGCCATCAAAGTCCTCGCTTTCGTGTTCTAGAGTTTCCGGTTGGAGACGGGTTTGCTTTGGCAGGTTATCCGGCGCGGGCGCGCACCGGCCATACCGATATCCAACCCGCCAAAACAAAACCGTCCCCAAACGGTCGATCCTGTTGCGCGGAAGGATTCCGTTCGTTGCTTAAACTATAGCGCTCTAATTTTAAAAGTAAAGCGTCTTTTTCTTTTTTCTTTCTCGAACTTCTTAGATAAAAGTAATATGGATGCCCTGTTGAGGGTTATACTTACTTTTTGTATTCATATTTGTCGGAAAGGAGGTTCCATGATTCCCAAATACGAGGCGATAGCTGCAGATATTCGTCGAAGTATCGAGGATGGCGCTCTTAAACCGGGCGACAAGCTTCCCACCGTCGTTGAGTTCTGTGAGCTCTATAGCGTTTCCAAAATCACCGTCAAACGAGCTATCGAGCAAATCACCGAGGAAGGTCTTATTACCAGCCGGCGCGGATCGGGCACCTACGTTAAGGACACGGCGGGACTTCCCGGCCAGGCGTTTTTCCAGGGCAAAAACGACCGTGCCCAGGGCTTTTCGTATGAGCACCGCGGGGAGAAGGTGACCTCGGTGGTCTACGATTTCTCGATTGTTAATCCACCAGCGGACATCGCAGCCCAGCTGGGAATTGCCGAGGATGACTTTGCCTATCACGTCGTGCGCGTGCGTCAGGCCGATGGGAAGCCCATCGTTATCGAGTACACCTACATGCCCCTCGAGCTGATTCCGGGGCTGAAAAAGAAGGACCTGTACGGATCGGTCTACCATTTCATCCGCGAGCAATGCGGGCTGAAAATTTCGAGCTTCCACCGCACCATCCGTGCCGTGGCGGCAACCGAGGAAGAGGCCGAGCGCCTGGACACCAAACCCGGCGCTCCCCTGCTCGAGCTCAACCAGATTGGCTTTTTGGATAGCGGCAACGCCTTTGAGTACTCGATTTCGCGCAACGTCGGCGACCGCTTTGAGCTGCACAACGTAACGTTGGCATAGGTTTTTGTAGTCATGCGGGCGCTCGTTATGGCTCGTCTAGAACGGACGGCCGCACAACACCATGGGGGTATGAATATGTCTGATTTGATTAAACTGACGCCGATCTTCCATGAGAAGATTTGGGGCGGCCGCCAGCTCGAAACCGTATTTGGTTACAACATTCCCGAGGGTCCCATCGGTGAGTGCTGGGCCATCTCGGCACACCCCAACGGCGACTGCCAGATCGCTGAGGGCCCGTATGCCGGCCACACGCTGTCGTGGCTATGGGCCGAGCACCGCGAGCTCTTTGGCAACTGCGAGGGCAAAGAGTTCCCGCTGCTCATTAAGATCCTGGACGCCAAGGACGACCTTTCGATCCAGATTCATCCCAACGATGAGTACGCCGCCGAGCACGAGAACGGCAGCCTGGGCAAAACCGAGTGCTGGTACGTGCTGGATTGCGAGCCCGGCGCCACAATCATCGTCGGCCAGCGCGCGCATGACCGCGCCGAAGCCGCACAGATGATCAAGGACGGTCGCTGGGACGACATGCTCAACGTGTTGCCGATCCACAAGGGCGACTTTTTCCAGATTGACTCCGGCACCGTGCACGCCATCAAGACCGGCACGCTCATTTTGGAGACGCAGCAGTCGAGCGACGTGACGTATCGCCTGTACGACTACGACCGCCCCGGTACCGACGGCAAGCTGCGTCCGCTGCACATTGAGCAGAGCCTCGACTGCATCGACTTTGATGTTCGGGCGCCGACCGACGGCACCGTGACCGCGCCCGAGGTCGATGGTGTAACCGAGCTCGAGTCCAACCCCTGCTACACCGTCGATCGCGTGCGCGTCAACGGCAGCAAGACCTTGGAGCAGCGCTGGCCCTTCATGTGCCTGTCGGTCATCAACGGCGAAGGCACCGTCTGCGGCGACCCCGTCCACAAGGGAAGCCACCTGCTAGCCCCGAGCACCGTCAGCTCCATCGACCTCGAAGGCAAGATGGAACTGATCATCAGCCACCTCTAGGTCGCAACAACAACCAAAACAAAACAAGGGGCTCCCCCGTTCATCACCGGAGGAGCCCCTACTCGTATCTATATATCAGCCCACCCGGCTCTCCAGACCAAAAAGCGAACGAGCAAAGCGACGTTCGCAAGCAACGTTATCTAAGGACCTGGGCGGGCGTATGGGGCAACATCGGTCGCGAGTTCCGCACGCAAAGGAGGCCACTTAATGTGGCCTCCGTCTTGCGCAGGACTGCCCGAGCAGGCGATGTTGCCCCATACGCCCGCCCAGGTCCGCCGGGATCACGACAGCTTGACGATCGGCGCAAAGCCCTTCATAAGCTTTTTAGTCTGGCCGGTTTTTTCGAACTGCACCTCGATCATGTCTCCGGCGACCGAGATCACGGTACCCGTGCCAAAGGTCTTGTGGCTCACGGTATCGCCCGCGGCAAAGTCCTGCGACGCGCTGGCGCGATCGACCTTGCGCTCCACCGTCGGCGACACCTTGGACGACGGCTTTTTGGCTCGCGGCGCGCCCGAGCCAAAGGTCGAGGCAACACGGCCGGCGTCGGGCGAGACCCCACGATCTGTCTCTTATACACATCTCCGAGCCCACG
>USHF01000021.1 GCA_900554465.1 uncultured Collinsella sp. | reverse complement strand
GCGGCAATCTGCCTTTCAACTTCGGCGGCATGACCAGAAGGTCAATGCCGCCTTGCTTCAAGGCACCTTGCTCGCTCTGACGGGTTTTCGCTGACTTCGCCAAAACATCGGCGTTGCCCTTGTTGGGATAGTCGTTGGGGACGCTCTTGTTGAGTGATCCGTGGGGGACGGAGGAAAACGAATCATTTTGGGCTGCGGTGACACCCTTTCGAAGTTGCTTTGTCCAAAACTATGCCGGATTACTACGATGAATTCGAAATATCAGACCTCGGCATTGTTTTTCGTAAAATCACAAGCTGTCTACCTGCGGTTTTGCCGGAGTGCAATTCGTTGTGGTTGGAGGCTAACGGTTTATCGTAGTAATCCGGCATAGTTTTGGAATGGTAGTAAATAGATGGCAGCTACTGTGCCGCTACCGCCGCGATTTTGCCTCCCATTTCCGTAACCTTTCCGCAACAATGTGCCCTCCTCGGCGCCTGCGCCCGCTTGCAACGCCCCCTGCGCTACACTTAGTCGCACTATGGCGCCGTCGCGTCGCACCCGACCCAAGGGGGACACTCATGAAGAACACTCAGCTGCTGCTGATCAACGATATGTGCGGCTACGGTAAGGTCGCGCTTTCTGCCATGCTGCCGGTGCTGTCGCACATGGGTTACCGTATCCACAACCTGCCGACGGCCCTCGTTTCCGATACGCTCAACTACCCCAAGTTTTACATCCACGACACCACGGAGTACGTGCGTCAGAGTCTTGCCATCTGGGAGGAGCTCGGCTTTGAATTCGACGCCATCTCGACCGGCTTTATCGTGACCGAGGAAGAGGCGCGCATCATCTCGGACTTTTGCCACCGCCGTTCGCAAAAAGGCACCAAGGTGTTCGTCGACCCCATCATGGCCGACAACGGCAGGCTCTACGCCGGCGTGCCCGAATCGACCATCGGCCTTATGCGCAGCCTGGTCGAGTGCGCCGACTACGCGGTGCCCAACTATACCGAGGCGTGTCTGCTCACCGATACGCCTATGGCCGAGCAGATTACGGCCGATGAGGCTCGTGCGCTCGTGGACGCCATGCTCGCGCTGGGCGCCAAGTCGGTGGTCATTACGAGCGCGAAGGTCGACGGGGCGAGTGCCGTCATCGGCTACGACCATGTGGCGGGAGAGTACTTCACGATTCCCTTTGAGCTGATCCCGGTGTATTTCCCGGGCACGGGCGATACGTTCTCGTCGGTGCTCGTGGGTCGCGTTATGGCCGGCTGGAGCTTACAGCGTGCGACGACCGACGCCATGCGTGTGGTGGCCGAGCTTATCGAGCGCAATGCCGACCAAGAAGACAAGTCGGCCGGCCTTCCCATCGAGGCCTGCCTGGATGTGATAGACCATGAGTAACGCCGGCGAGGGCGGCGTCAAGCCTGCGGGCGAGAACGGGCCGCTCGGTGCGCCGCGTGGCAAGCGTCCGCGTATCCGCGTGAGCTGCGTGGACCAGCTGGGTGCGTGCCGTTGTCACCATGGTCACAAGCCGGGAGACGTCTTCGACTTCGATCGAGACCGCGGCAAGATGTGCGCTATGGCCTGTCACGTGGGCTTTCCCTATATCGATATCCTGCGCTACGGCGGAACCGTGCCTGGCAACGAGCCCGGTACGGCAAAGTTCTGCTGCCCCGAGGTCGATACGCTGAACGTTTGGCTTGCCGAGGTCGTCGACGAGTAGCTGAGCGCAATGTGACAAAGGGACAGTTCTTTTGTCACATTCGCGGGTGGTGTCCCTTCTTTTTGCTTATAATCTCAAATCTCTGCATTTCATCAGATTTTAGGTTCTAAAAATTCTGCGTTTCATTGATAATCAAGCGTATAAAACTTTGCATTTCATTTGATGACACCGAGGGGAGAGCCTATGCTGCGCAGGAAAATAGCGGCAGAGCTGGAGCGTTGGCTGAAGTCTTCCGAGCAAAAGGCCTTGTTCATTACGGGTTCTCGCCAGATTGGCAAAAGCTATTCGATTCGCGCATTTGGCAAAGCCAACCATGCAACCTACATCGAGCTTAACCTCATGGAAAACCGCCAGGCAAAAGATGCTCTTCTCGAGGCGCGGAATGCCGATGATTTCATCAGCAGGGTGACGCTTCTTTCGGGAAAGTCGATTGCGCCAGGCAAAACGCTCGTGTTTATCGATGAGGTCCAAGAGGCCCCCGACATCATGACGATGGCAAAGTTCCTTGTTGAGGACGGGAGGTGCCGCTGGGCGTTTTCGGGGTCAATGCTCGGGACTCAGTTCAAGGGCGTCAGGTCCTATCCCGTGGGGTATGTCCACGAGCTTAGGATGTTCCCGCTCGATTTTGAGGAGTTTTGCTGGGCAACCGGGGTGAGCGAGGGGGCTCGCCAAACGATACGTGACGCGTGTATCAGCGAGAGGCCCGTTCCTGATTACATTCATGACGCGATGATGGCAAACTTCAGGACCTATACCGTTGTCGGCGGAATGCCGGAGGTCGTGCAGCGTTTCCTTGACACGCAGGGCGACCTTGCCTCTGTTCGTCAGCTACAGTCAGAGCTCAACGAACAGTACCGGCGGGATATCTCCAAGTATGCAAGCGGGCGAGCCCTTCAGGTGCAGAGCATTTACGATCAGCTCCCTATTATGCTCGAGGGCGAAAACAAGCGCTTCGTGCTCAATTCCATTGACCCCAAGGCTCACTACGAGAAGTATCAGCGAGATTTTGTATGGCTTGTCGATGCCGGCGTTGCTCTCAAAGCCGATATCGTAACCGAGCCAAAATCGCCCTTGCTCAAGACGGCACGGCCATCGCAGTTCAAGCTATATCAATCGGATACGGGCATGTTGATGGCGCGCTACCCCGTCGGAGTCGCCCAAGCGGCGTATCTTGATAGCAAGGAGCCCAATCTGGGCGGCATTTACGAAAACGTGGTGGCCCAGCAGCTGGCTGCCCAAAATCGCCAGCTTTACTACTATCAGACAAAAAAGCGCGGTGAAGTGGACTTTGTGGTCGATGGACCGGATGGGACGGCTGTTCCGATCGAGGTTAAATCGGGCTCCTATTACCACGCGCACGCTGCGCTCGGTCATGTGCTTGATACGGCTGAATATGGCGTAAGGCTCGGGATTGTTTTCTCGAGAGGCAACGTTGAGCGCAACGGAGCGGTTCTCTATTTGCCGCTATATGCGACCTGGGCCCTTTCGGATGTTTTGGGCGACTCCTGCGCCGAGGGGATAAAGCTGGAGGTCAAGCCGGTCTAGGGCTAGTCCCGGATGTGACAAAGGCGTGGCCCGCGACCTCGATTGCCTACAGCTGCTCGAGCATAGCGGTGCAGCCGTCGAGTACGTCGCGGTAGGTGGCATCGAAATTGCCGGTGTACCAGGGGTCGGCCACGTCGCCGGGGCGCTCGGTCCAATCGAGCATGCGCGTAATCTTGCCGTCGGGGTCGTCGCCAAAGATGCGACGCAGGCCACGCGCGTTCTCGTCGTCCATATAGACAATGTGGTCCCAGTCGCCATACTCCGCGCGACGCACCTGACGTGCACGATGTGCGACGACGGGAATCCCGACCTCGCGCAGCTTGGCAACGGTACCGTGGTGTGGCGGGTTGCCGATCTCCTCGGTCGAGGTCGCAGCGGAGTCAATGACAAACTCGCCCGCGCGCCCGGCGCGCCGCACCAGCTCGGTAAACACCGACTCAGCCATCGTCGAGCGACAGATGTTGCCATGGCAGATAAACAGTATGCGTTGCATGAGCGGTTTCCTTTCTAGGCGGTCGTGCAGGGCTTACAGACTGCTCTTGAGGCAGTTTGCTCCAATAAAGCCCGCTGCGTACAAGGGGAGGTGGCGTAGCTCGCGCCCGTCATCGGTTTCGCTGCGGAAAAAATTGTTCTCGGACAAAATGTAGGCATATGGCGATCGGGCTTTGTCCATGAACGACCCGAGGGTTCTCGCGCGCACGTTGCGTGCGGACTTTACCTCGACGGGCACGATTTCCATACGGTCGGTCTGAAGTAGAAAATCGAGCTCGCCGGTCGTCTTCCAAGACGACGGCGGCACCCAGTAATACGTCTGCAAGCTGTTACCCGAAAATGCTTGCATGACCGAGTTTTCCGCCAGGGCGCCTCGGAAGTCGGAAGATAGCGCTATGGCGGAATCTTCTTTGAGGTCGAGCCAGAGCCTCGGGTTGATGCCGAGTTTGTAGAACATGAGGCCGGTATCGAGAAGATAGACCTTAAAGAAACTTCCATCTTCGTCGTCGAAGGGAACGAGGGGAGGCTCGATGCCTTCGGTCAGGTTGTTGACCGATATGATACCGGCGCCTTCGAGCCAGTCGAGCGGCTCGATAAGCTTGGCGCGACGGCCTCCGCGTTCGACCTCGGAGTACTTGAATTTTTTTGTGGACGATCTCAGCAGCTGGGACGGAATGGAGCGCCAGACCTTGCGTGCCGCCACGCCGCTGATCCCGTTTTCGGGGTCGGTCATATCGGCGGTATAGGTCTCGTTGATTTCGCGCTGCTCGACGCGCGCATCCTCGATGGATAACGTCTTGCGATATGCGTTGACGGCGGCGGGCATGCCGCCCACGATCTGGTATCGATGAAACAGGCTGAGCGCGGCTTGGTGCGCGGCGTAGGTCTCGAGCGTGCCGGCGTGGGTACGAATGGCATCGGCCATCTGCTCCTCATCGAGCGCCCAGAGAAACTCCTCGAACGACATAGGATGCATGGTCTCTTGACGAACGCCGCTGGGAAAAGGCAGCTTACGTTTGCGCGTGGCGACGCCGAGCTGACTGCCGGTCGCGCATATGCGCCAGCCCGAACCCGAAAAAAAGCGAAGCGAGTTGAGCGCCCGTTCGCAGAGCTGCACCTCGTCAAACAGGATGAAGGTGGTTTCTTTGCGAATGGGGGCGCGTTTATAGTCTGAAATCCGCGCCACGATGGTGTCAACGTCGTCGGTGGGACAATCGAACAGCGGAGCGATCAGCTCAAGATCGGTCTGAAAGTCGAGTTTGACAAACGCATCGCCGGCGATTCGCCTGCCGATTTCCTCGGCAGCGTACGTTTTGCCTACGCGTCGCGCACCACGGATGAGGAGGGGGCGTGAGGCGTCCTTTGTCGCCCATGATTCGATAACGGACTCGATTGATCTGCGCATGGGGCCGCCTTTCCAATTTCGTGTACTTCAGATACATAGTTTAGTACGATTTCATGTACTTGAAATACACGAAATAATAGAAAAGCGTGTATCTCAAATACACGAAATTGCACTGCTGAAGCTTCCAGGCGGATAAACATACTCATATTGGGCGGTTTTCACCGGTTACTCGCCACCTTGGGCTATGTTTGCCCCTATGCCCGTATTGAGGGCCGTGCTGATTGACGACGGCGCTCCCAGCGAGCCAGCTTAATCGTCACCAGCGTGAGGGCCCAGGCCACAAGCGAGAACGCGGCGCCCACTGCGCCCACGTACGCAATGCCAACGCTGCTTACCACGGCGCCGCCCACTGCGGTGCCAAACGAGATGCCGACGTTAAACGCCATGGGCTCAACCGAACTTGCGAGTACCATCGACTTGGGATGGCGGCTGCGTGCCACGTCCATAAAGTGCGTGATGCATGAGACCGAGAACAGGTACATGAGCATCGCCAGGCTAAAGACAAAGACCAGCGCGAGCGGCATGGCGGCGCCCACGGCAAACAGCCCGAGCAGTGCCGCCGCCTGCAGCACAAACGTAACCAGCAGCGCCTTCATGCCAAAACGCGCATCGATCCATCCGCCCAGGATGTTCGAGATCAGGCAGAACACGCCATAGGCCATAAGTGTGGTGCTCGCCTGAACGGTATCCATGCCCAGCACCTGCTCCAGATAAGGCGTCACGTAGCCGTAGAATACGTAGACCGAGCCCACGCCAAACAAGAAGATGAGCATGCCGGTGATGATACTCGGCTCGCGTAGTAGCCCCGCCTGCTCGCGGAAGGTGGCGGGCTCATCGGTCTGCCCGGCGCGAGGCATAAACGCCACGAGCGCGCTACAGATCAAAACGGCAAAGGTCAGCGTGCCGTACATGGCCACGTGCCAATCGAGTGTGTCGGCCACAAACTTGCCAATCGAGGTCACAAAGACCATCGCCACGGAAAACGCGCCGTACACGACCGAGATGGCAAGTGAGGTTTGCTGCGGGGATAGCAGCTCAGGGATGTACGTCACGCCCACGGCGAGCAGCGCACCCGAGACAGAGCCCAGGACAATGCGTGAGATAAACAGCACCTGGAAGTTGGGAGCCAACGCCATGACCAGGTTGCCGAGCACAAAGACGACGCTATAGCACACGAGCAGCTGGTAGCGGCGGAATCGCCCCGTGCTGAGCGCGAGCACCGGCGTCGCGATAGCGTAGACGAGCGCAAACACGCTGATGAGCTGGCCCGCAGTGGCAAGTGATATGCCGAGTTCCGTTGCCAAGTCGCTTTCGATGCCGATGACCACGAACTCGGAGCAGCCGAGCGAGAATCCCAACAGCACGAGCAGCGCCAGGCAGAGCTTGGTGCGCGCGGGGGAGAGCGCGGCGGCGGTTGGCTTACTTTTAGGCGTGGTTGCGGCGGTCAAGGTTGTCACTCCAATGTCGCATGAATAAGCGGGATTCAATCCCTGCAACTCTAACAGAATGTGACAAAGGGGCAGTCCCTTTGTCACATGGAGGGCTTGCCTGTATAGTCGCAATACAGGCGAAGATGGTCTCAGGTACATCGCGGGCGGCAGGAGATCCCATGGGTATGCACACGACAAAGGTTGCAGTGGGCGAGGGCAAGTTTGCGCTCGAGGCCCAGCTGACGGTGACGCCGCGAGGCATGGCGGTGTACGCCTGCTCGCCGGAGTTTGCGCACCTGGGCGCCACGGCGCAGGCCATTCCGCGCCCCGAGCCCGGCCGTACGGCAACGGTGAGCATCCTGGCCGTTCCGTGCCATCGAGACGAGATCCCGGCGCACGATATCGCGGCGGCGCTGGCCACGCGCTTTGGCGTGCCGGTAGTTGCAAGCACGGGTTTTCATGTTGAACAAGCGAGCGGTGACGACCTGCAGCGCGTGCTCGACACCACCAAGGAGCTCATCGCCGCGCTCGAGGAAGCCGCAGCCCGCATTCTGCGCGCCGGCTGGGATGAGGGCGGTGCGGGCGCCGAGGTCGTGGCGGTCGATGCTGCGACCGGCGAGGCGCTTGGCCCCGTCGACCGCATCGAGGCCCATGCTGGTGAGGGCATCCTGCATCAGGCATTTCTGACGCTTTTGGTCGAGGGCCGGGGCGAAGACGCGCGCCTGCTGCTCTGTCGCCGCAGTCCGCTCAAGCGCCTGTGGGGCGGGGTGCTGGCCGATAGCTGCGCCGGCCATCCGCTCCCCGGGGAAGACGTCGCGGCCGCCACGGCGCGCCGCATCAACGAAGAGCTCGGCATTACGCGCGAGCCCGATCAGCTCAAGCACCTCGGACACGTGGTGTACCGCGAGGACCACGGCGACGGTCGCTGCGAGTGCGAATGGTGCGAGGTCTACCTTGCCCATGTTGAGCCGGGCGAGCTGCATATCAACCAAGAGGAGATCTCGGAAGTGCGTCGCGTGGCTCCGTCCGAGCTCAAAGGCTACCTGCAGGGTCACCCCGAGCAGCTGGCCCCCTGGCTCCGCGAGGCCCTCGGCGACCCATTCATCCGCACGGCCCTCGCTATGTAAAAAAGACAGTCCCTTTGCCACATCCAAACCGTCACAACATTCGGCGAAAATCTCGAAAACGAGGAAAAGCGTCGAATGTTGTGACGGTTTTTGTCTAGGGAATCGCTTCTCATCCAAAAAATCCGCTTGACTGTATTGCCGCAACACAGCGCAACGTAAGGGGTGTCCGATAACGGGCGCCCCTTTTTAAGCGGCAACATGGCTGCGAATTCGGAGCGCCCCCAACAAGAAAGGTGGGGAGATGGAAGCGGAAAAGAAGGCGTTTAAGATCACCAAGCGCGAAATTGGCTTTGTGCTGGGTATCGTTGTCTTTTTGCTGGTGAAGTTTCTTCCTTTGGCGGAGCTGAGCTCGACGGTCGAGCTCACGGTCGGCGGTCAGACCTGTCTGGCACTGACGCTCGCCACGGTGGTGTTCTGGGCATGCGGCGTGGCACAGCCGGGCTTTGTGGGCCTGCTCTACTGCGCACTGCTCGTCCTGTTCAAGGTGTGCGTGGACGACACGGGCGCCGCGAGCATCTCGGCGACGGTCGCCTCCACGTTTAGCTCGTGGACCAAGGCCACCATGTGGCTCGTCATCGGCGCCTACCTCATCGCCAGCGCGGTCAAGGAGTCGGGCCTGGGCGAGCGCATCGCCTACGCGTTCATGCTCAAGTTCGTGCGCGACGCCAAGTCGCTCATCATCTCGATCTTCGCGCTCACCTTTGTGCTGTCGCTGCTGATCCCGCATCCGTTCCCCCGCGCCTTCCTCATCCTCGCCGTCGTCTCGGTCATTGCCGAGTCCGCCGGCTACGGTGACGACGACAAGGGCAAGCTCGGCTTCCTCGTGTTTGCCGCTGCCGCCCCGGGTTCCATGTTCTTCCTGACGGGCGACTCCACGCTTAACCCGCTCGTTGCGCAGTACAGTGCCGAGGCCGGCGGCATGAGCCCGTCCTTCGTCGACTGGTTCCTGTACATGAGCGTGCCTATGCTGGTTGCGCTGCTGTGCACCCTGTTCCTGGGCCTTTTCCTCTTTAAGCCCAGCAAGGAGCTCGTCTACGATCGCGAGCAGATCGTGGCCAAGCAGGCCGCGCTCGGCAAGCTTTCCGTCAAGGAGATCCGCACCATCGTGTGGCTTGTCATCGCCATCGCGCTGTGGCTCACCGTCTCGGGCGACTATATCGGCTGGGTCACCCTGGCCATTGGCGTTGCTCTCGCCATGCCCATCATCGGCGAAGTCCTCACTCCCGCCAGCTGGAACGCTGTCGACATCAAGTCCCTCATGTTCCTGACGGCCGCCATGGCCGTGGGCTCCGTGGGCGGTGCCACCGGCATGAACGCCTGGATCGCCGACGTCGTGCTCCCCAGCTCCGTGCCCGAGAACATCTTCCTGTTCGCCCTGCTCGTCGCTGCGCTTTCCATGATCATCCACATGTTCATGGGCTCGGTCATGGCCGTGCTCGGCGTGTGCGTGCCGGCATTTATCAGCTTTGCCGCCGGCTCCAGCGTGAGCCCACTCGCCGTGGCGCTCATCGTCTTCACGTCCATCAACATCCACTACATCCTGCCGTTCCATAACCTGCCGATCCTTATCGGCGAAGGCAAGGACGCCGGCGGCTACACCTCCAAAGAGGCTATGCGCATGGGCATCCCCCTCACCGCGGTCGTCTTTGTCGTCGTGCTGGTCGAGGCCGCCTGGTTCCACCTCTTTGGCCTGATGTAAGCGGTCGAGCGCCCCGGCTGTAAGCAGCCAAGCGCTTGAACTTCGAGTGGTCGAGCGCTCCATTTGTGAGCGCCGCGGCCCCATTACGTTACCCCGTCCGGCGGCACCCCGTCGCCGGACACTCTCCCGAAAGGAGTACGCCATGTCCACTACCGATGCTTCCCAGATCCACGACCTGCGTTCCGCGCTCGACTTTTTGCGTGAGATGCCGGGCCAGCTGCTCGAGACCGACACCCAGGTCGATCCCGATGCCGAGGTCTCGGGCGTCTACCGTCACGTCGGTGCTGGCGGCACCGTCATGCGCCCGACCAAAGAGGGTCCGGCGATGGTCTTCAACAACGTCAAGGGCTTTGACGACGCCAAGGTCTGCATCGGTATGCTTGCCAGCCGCAAGCGCGTTGCCGCCCTGCTCGACCTGGACGAGGAGCACCTGGGCCTCGAGATCGGCAAGCGCTTCGAGAACCTGATCGCCCCCGAGCAGATCGCCGAGGGCAAGCACGTCGACTGCCAGGAGGTCGTGTACAAGGCGACCGACGAGGGCTTTGACCTGCGCAAGATCGTTCCCGCTCCCACCAACACGCCCGTTGACGGCGGCCCCTACATCACCATGGGCCTCGCCTATGGCACGAGCCCCGATGGCACCCAGTCCGACGTAACCATCCACCGCTTCTCCTGCGTCGACAAGGACAAGCTCGCCATGTGGATCACCCCGGGCAGCCGTCACCTGGGTGCGTTCTTTGACGAGTACTGCCAGCGCGGCGAGGATATGCCCATCTCCATCTCCATCGGCCTGGACCCCGCCGTGTACATGTGCTGCGGCTTCGAGGCTCCCACCACGCCGCTCGGCTTCAACGAGCTGCAGATCGCCGGCGCCCTGCGCGGCCGCGCCGTCGAGCTTGCCGACTGCGTCACCGTTCCGCAGAAGTGCATTGCCAATGCCGAGTACGTGCTCGAGGGCTACCTCATGCACGACGAGACCATCAACGAGGATGTCAACGGCCACGGCTACGCCATGCCCGAGTTCCCCGGCTACACCGGTGGCGCCAAGGTCTGCCCGGTGATCAAGATCACCGCCGTCACCACGCGCGTCAACCCCATTATGGAGAGCTGCATCGGCCCTTCGCACGAGCACGTGTCCATGGCCGGTATCCCCACCGAGGCCTCCATCTACAAGATGGTCGAGACCGCTATCCCGGGCCGCCTGCTCAACGTTCACGCCGCTCCCTGCGGTGGCGGCAAGTTCGTTGCCATCATGCAGTTCAAGAAGTCGAGCAAAAATGACGAGGGCCGTCAGCGCAACGCCGCCATGCTCGCCTTCTCGGCGTTCTCCGAGCTCAAGCACGTCATCCTTGTCGACGAGGATGTCGACATCTTCGATATGAGCGACGTGATGTGGGCCATGACCACACGCTTCCAGGCCGACGTGGACCTCATCACCATCCCCGGTTGCCACTGCCACGTGCTCGATCCGTCCAACGACCCAGCGTTCGATCCTTCGATCCGCGAGCACGGTATCGCCTGCAAGGCCATCTTCGACTGCACGGTTCCGTTTAACCTCAAGAAGAACTTCATCCGCTCGCAGTTCATGGAGATCGACAAGGACAAGTGGGCCGCCGAGCTCGCCTTCTAGTAAGTAGCCCTACCAAGTAGTTAAGGAGTTGTCATGCCTGAGTCTTCTGTTCGTCCCCGTCGCATTGTCGTTGGCGTGTCTGGCGCCAGCGGTGCGGCACTGGGCCTTGAATGCCTCAAATGCCTGCGCCAGGCCGGCGCTGAGTCGGCGCTTGTCGTCACGCGCGGGGGAGAGATCACCATCGAGCAGGAGCTCGGCATGACGCTCGACGAGTTTGCGTACTATGCCGATGTGGTCTACGACAACAAGAACATTGGCGCTGCCATCGCAAGCGGCACCTATCCGGTCGACGGCATGATCGTGGCTCCCTGCTCCATGAAGACGCTCGCCGGCATCGCGAGCGGCTACAGCGAAAACCTGTTGCTGCGTGCGGCCGATGTGCAGATGAAAGAGCAGCGCCGCCTGGTGCTTATGGTGCGCGAGACGCCCTTCAGTGCGATCCATGTCGACAACATGGCACGCCTGGCGCGCGTGCCGGGCGTCATGCTCATGCCGCCCATGCTCACGTTTTACAACGGCCCCGCCACGCTCGATGAGGCGGTGCATCACATCGCCGCCAAGGCACTCGAGGCCGTCGGCGTGTCGTGCGCCAACTATAAGCGCTGGTCATAGGCATCTTTAGGGTAGGATACGAGTAGTGTTTGAGCCCGCTGCCCCTGTGGGCGGCGGGCTTTTCGTGTCAAAGGGTGTGTCGGGAGGACCTATGCAGACGGGTATGTATGCGATTAGCGAGATGGCGAGCTTGTTTAACGTTTCGCGCCAAACGCTCATCTACTACGACAAGATCGGTCTGTTTAAACCCGCCGTGGTTAACGAAAAAGGCTACCGTTTCTATTCGCCCACGCAGATCCCGCTCATGCGTCTGATCTGCATGCTGCGCGACTTGGGACTGGAACTCGATGAGATCGATCGCCTGACCTCGACGTTCGACATTGGAGAGATGACCGATCACCTGCGCTCGCGGGTGCAGGCGCTCGACGAGCAGATTGCCGGGCTCAAAGCCGAGCGCGCGAGCGTGCAGGAGCGGCTGAGTTTTTACGACGAGGCGGTCTATTGGCGCGAGCGCGAGGGCAAACCGGAGCTCAAGCAATTCGAGCGCCGCTACGTGGTCTTTGAGGAGTTCCCGAGCGATATCGAGCGTGGCCGCTCGATGCTGCACCCCACGCTCATGCGGGCGATTCTGCGCATGCGTGCGCTCACGGGCACACGCCCCATGCGCGGTTGGGGCGCCATGCTGCGTCGCGAGGCGCTGCATTCCGACGACCCCATCGCCGGTGCCGGTTCCTTTGCCGTGTTGCCGCGTGGTGCCGAGGAAATACTGCCGAGCGATCCTGCCGAGCTGGCGGAGATTGGCGTCGAGGTGCTGCCCGAGGGCACGTACCTGTGCATGAGTCGCTGGGGCATGCCGTACGAGCCCGAGGGTATCCGCGCCATCGTGGCCTGCATGGACAGGCACGCGCTCCAGCCCATCGGCAATGCTTTCGATTTTTGCTACCTGGACACCACGAGCTACGACGAGTCTCACCAAGAGGACTTCTGCTGTATCCAAATCCCCGTCGCCCTCAAATAACTTGCGGTGAAATAGTCCCTAAATAGCTCGAGTGGGCGTGCAAACAGGAACTATTCCACCGCAACTTCGATGCGACAAAGGAGCAGTCCCTTTATCGCATTCCGTGCGAGCTCCAGCGCCATCTGCGGGTATAAGGCTAACAAGTGTTTATTTGCGAGGCCTAAGGGGCGCCCCGTATGGATATCGATAATTTTGAATGGTGGTATAGCGAGGGCGAGGCTCCGGACGAGGAGTGGGACGAGCCCGCGTCGCGTGACGTGTCGAGCGACGAGGACGAGACCGGCAACGATGCCGTCGAGACGGATGCCACTTCCGACCTCACCGAGCCCCTGACCTTTGAACAGGCTTGGGCCCAGGCCGAGGCCGACGAGGCAAAGGCCGATGCCACGGCCACGCTGGGTGAGCCAGCCGACATGTCCATTTCGCCGGCAAAGACCCCGCAACCGCGCCACACCATCGACCCCGGCAGTACGGCATCTTTCAGCATTCTCGACGTGCCCGCGCAAGGCGCCCAGGCGCCTGCGCCCACGCATCGCCCCGACCTGGCTCGTGAGGAAGACGCGGGCCGCCG
>USHF01000020.1 GCA_900554465.1 uncultured Collinsella sp. | reverse complement strand
CTCCGCCGGTGAGGATTTCCTCGTGCTGCTCGTGGTAGGCATCGAGCGCCTTTTGCCAGCGAATTTCGCTCATGCCCCAGCCGTCGTCGAGCTCGCCCAGGTTGCGAACGTGCTCGCGGGCGGCAAGGGTCACGCGGCGGAAGAGCGCATTGCGCACCAACAGCGTGCAGCCGCGGCGGTCCGCCACGACCTCGTCAATGCCCTGTGGCGGCGCGGCATCGAGGGCTGCCGGGTTGCCGGCGTTCTCCCACTCGTCCACCAGGCTCGAGTCCACCGAGCGCACCACAAAGCCCAGCCACGAGATAATATCGCGCAGGCGCTCGTCGCGCTTCTCGATGGGTACGGTGCGGTCGAGCGAACGGTAGGCCTCTGCCAGGTAGCGTAGCAAAATGCCCTCGGAGCGGGCGATGCCGAGCTTTTGAATGTAGCCCTTAAAATCGCTCGCGCTTTCGAGCATATCGCGCAGAACGCTCTTGGGAGAGAGCTGATAGTCGTTGGCCCAGGGCACTTCCTGGCAGTACTTGTCAAAAGCGGCGTCGAGCAAATCCTCGAGCGGCTTTTCGTACGTGACGTCCTGAATGCGCTCCAAGCGCTCCTCATACTCGATGCCGTCGGCCTTCATCTCGGCCATGGCGCGATCGCGTGCGGCGCGCTCCTGTGCGCGCAATACCTGCTTGGGGTCCTCGAGCGTAGCCTCGACCATCGAGATCAGATCCATGGTATAGGTCTCACTCTCGGGGTCGAGCAGCTCCAACGCGGCAAGCAAGAACGGCGAGAGCGGCTGATCGAGCGCGAAGTCCTCGGGCAGATCGACCGTCAGCGCATAGTCGATGTCTGGTGCGGCGTCAGCCGGAGCGTCAGGCGCGGGTGGCACCTCGGTGCGAACGACGACGCCGGAATCGATGAGCGTCGCGAAGATTTCGTCGGCGCGAACCTCGAGCTTTGCCTTTTCCTCGGGGGTCTGCAGGCTCGTCTCGATGAGGTCGTGTACGCGGGCTCGGGCATCGCCGCCCTGCTCGACCACGCTAATCACCATGGAGTGCGTGATGCGCAGGCGCGGCTTGAGTGTCTCGGGCTGCGTCTCGATCAGGCGCTCAAAGGTCTGCTTGTTCCAGGTGACAAAGCCCTCGGGGGCCTTTTTCTTTTTAATCTTACGGAGCTTTTTGGGGTCGTTGCCCGCCTTGGCCATGAGCTTGGCGTTCTCGATCTCGTGCTCCGGGGCCTCGGCGATGACCATGCCCTCGGTATCGAAGCCCGAGCGGCCGGCGCGACCAGCAATCTGATGGAACTCGCGGGCGCGCAGACGACGCATCTTGTAGCCATCGAACTTGGTGAGCGCGGTGAGCACCACAGTGTGGATGGGTACGTTAATGCCGACGCCGAGTGTGTCGGTACCGCAGATGACGGGCAGCAGGCCCTGTTGCGCCAAGCGCTCGACCAGCAGGCGATAGCGCGGCAACATGCCAGCATGGTGCACGCCGACGCCGCATCCAAGCAGGCGCTTGAGAATCTTGCCAAAGGCCGTGGAGAAGCTCGTGCCTTTGGCAGCTTCCTTAATGGCCTCGCGCTGCTCCTTGCTGGCGATGCCAAAATTGGCGAGCGACTGCGCCGTCGCAAGGGCGGCATCCTGGCTAAAGTGTACGATATAGAGCGGGGCCTCGCCACGGCGCATGGCGAGCTCGACGGTGCCCTCGAGGGAGGTCGTCACATAGTCGTAGCTCAGCGGAACAGGACGCGGGGCGTCGACAACTAAGTCGCAAGCAGCGCCGGTGTGCTCCTCGAGTGAGGCGGCGATGGCGGTGACATCACCGAGCGTGGCGCTCATGAGCATAAACTGCGTGTGGGGCAGGGTGAGCAGCGGTACCTGCCAGGCCCAACCGCGGTCGGGGTCGGCAAAGTAGTGGAACTCATCCATGGCCACGCAGCCCACATCGGCGTCCTCGCCCTCGCGCAGCGCATCGTTGGCAAGGATTTCGGCCGTGCAGCAGATGACGGGTGCCTTGGTGTTGATATGCGTGTCGCCGGTGATCATGCCGACGTTATCGCGGCCGAGCACCTGCACAAGGTCGAAGAACTTTTCGCTGACCAGGGCCTTGATGGGGGCCGTGTAATAACAACGCTTACCCTGCGCCATGCCCATAAAGAGCATACCCAGCGCGACGAGCGATTTACCCGATCCGGTCGGTGTGCCTAAGATGACGTGATCGCCGGCTGCCAGGTCCATGAGGGCCTCTTCTTGGTGATCCCACAGTTCAATACCGCGATCGCTCGTCCATTCAAAGAAACGCTCGAAGGCCTGGTCGGGCGTGAGCCATGGCTCGGGCTCACTGCCATCCTCGGGCTCCCACCAGGTGGGGGAGAGCGCGCCGAGCGAGCCAAACTCGGCTTCGGTTCCCGTGCCGCCCGAGAATGAGCTGGCGGCGCCGGCGCCGGAGACGGTGCTGGCGGCGGTATCTGTCGTGGTCTGTGCCATGTGTTTGCTTTCTCTCGCGATTGTCCGCCAACTATTATGGCGTAGCGGCGGCGCGGAGCGGCAGCGCGCGAGAAAACTCAGGAAATGGGCGTGCGGTGCTAGCGTTCCTGAGGCAGGCGCTTCTTGCCTTTCCGGGCACGGTTTCTAAAGTTCTCGACGGCCTCTTCCATGCCGAGAGGCACGTAGGTGAGTTCATCGAGGTTATCGGGCAGGTAGCACGCAAGGCTTTGCTCCTGCATGCGGCCTACTGTGAGTTGTTCGTCGGTTGGCTGTGCTCCGGGTGTGGCGCATATGCCATAGACGGCGGCGCCCATCTCGCGCGTGCGGCACTCATATTCGGTCTCGGGATGCTCGGGATGGTCGCGGCGGACGTCGTCACTTTTCCAAAGCGTGTCGTAGCCTGCCGCGGCAAACTGCCCCAGGGCGTAGTCGCGCAGTGGCTTGCTGTCGGTTCGCAGCGTTACGGTGGCGCCGGCTGCAAAGAGCGGGCGATAGAGCATTAGATGGTCGACATGGACGAGTCGTTTTTTGGCGTACTTTGCCTTGGGCTGCGGCGTGGGAAAGTTGATGGTGATGGCGTCGAGCTCGCCGGCGGCAAATAACTGCGGCAGCGATGCGGCGCCTCGGGGCAGGACGAGCGCGTTGGATAGCTCCTGCTCGCAGATTTTCTGTGCGGCATAGGCGATGCAGATGGGCTCCTGGTCCATGCCGATAAAGAGGGTGTTTGGCTCGTGGGCCGCGCGCTCTACAAGGTACGTTCCCTTGCCACAACCAAGGTCCAGGTGAAGGTGTTCGAAGGGCTTGCTGCCAACTGGCGCACAGGCCTCGCGCCAATCTCCGGCATAGGCCTCGGGGTTCGTCTCAATTGCATCGGCGTAGCGCTCCAGGCGCTCCTCGAGCACAAAGTTCTTAGGCGTGCGAACGTGGACGGCTCCCATGAGGCTCCTTGGTCATAAGTATGGAACGTATAGCTGCGCGTTCCGTCAATGGGTTGAAAAGGGGGTGGGCATAGTTTGCCCGAAAGACGCGGTGCGGCTCGACGGCGAGTCGTCGGTGCCTACAGACGCTTGAGAATCACATAGCGGTTGAGATCGCCGCTGCGACCGTCAGCATGGAAGCGCTCAAGCTCGCGCACGGGGACCTCGCCGCTCTTGTAGAACGTACGGACGCCGCGCACCAGGTCGGTGATCTGCTGATCGTCAAAGTGATGGCAATAACGGTAGGCGTGACGGTCGTTTTGCCAGCCAATAAGGTGGTCGCCGGCTTCAAACTGCGCGGAATCGTAACCCTCAAACGGCGGGGTGAGCTCGGCGCGGGCTTCGGCGCGAACGGCCTTGCGCGCCATGCGCTCGTCGTTCATAAACTCCCAAAAACTGATAGCGATGATGCCGCCCGGGCGCGTCTGGCGCACCAGGGCGTCGAGCACGCGTACACGGTACTCGCACGACGGCACATGGTGCATAAAGCCAAAGCAGACCGAGATGTCGGCGAGCGGGGCGTCGAAAAGCACGTCGGGTGTCTCGGCGGGGTTGAGCTTCATAAGGGCGTCGAGTACGTCGAGTTCCTGGAAGTGCAGGTTGGGAATGCGCAGGGCGTGGCCGCGTGCATCGATGGCCAGGTCCTGGCACGAGTCGACACCATAGAACTCGAAGGGGCAGCTGGCGTCTGCCGAGGGGCTCGTGCCGTCCACGCCTTTGGCAGCCAGCGTGCCGCCGGCGGCAAAGTTCTCGAAGCGCATGTTGCCGCAGGCAAGGTCGAAGACGCGGACGGGATGCTCGATCGTGGCGACGTCGAGCTGTTCGAGCGCAATGTCCATGGTGCGCACCCAGCCGGGCCACGGGGCCTGACGCGTATCGGAAAAGGAGGCGGAGTGCTCGCGATAGAACGTGTTGTTGAGCTGGATGAGCGATGAGGCGAAATCGCGGTTCACGGCGCGGGACTCCCTCCGTTGGCGGTGCGGAATAAACAGTACGACCATACTACCGTTAACGCCGCAACGGGGACAACCAAGCTACGGGTCATTGCTTTGTTTGGACACATTTCCGCAGCTCATATGCACCCGCAACCGCCGGTTGTCAAAAATCTCACTAGAATAGGTGGCATGCTTTTGGCGGTGGCGGATAGATTTTTAACTGTGCAAGGCGCCTTAAGAACAAAAACGGTCCGGCGGCACGGCTGGCATCACATAGGAGGAACCATGAATGTAGAAACTGCGCAGCGGCTCGCCGACCTTCGTCGCAGCAAGGGTTTTAGCCAAGAAGGGTTGGCGCGAAAGCTGGGACTGTCGCGCCAGGCGGTCAGTAAATGGGAGCGTGCGGAGAGCTCGCCCGATACCGAGAACCTGATCTCGCTCGCAAAACTCTATGGCGTGAGTTTGGACGATCTCCTCAATCCGAGTGACGAGATCGAGGACGATATCGAATTTGAGAACGAGGACCGCGCCCGTCAGCGCGAGGCCGAGGCCGCGGAGCGTGCCCGCACCCATGAGGCAGCGGCGCGCGCCACCGAGGCGGCAACACAGGCGAGTGATGCCGCGGCCAAGGCGGCGCAGGCGGCGAGTTGGAGCGCGCAGGCTGCCAATGCGGCGACGGCTCAGGTGACGGGTGCCGGTGCGACCAGCGTGACTCCGGTGAAAGGTCCGTTCCAGTCGTTCCCGTATTGGGCTGTGTGCTGGCTGCTGTTCTTTTTGCTGATGTTCCTGTTTGGCGCCGGCCCCTTTGCCGCACTGATCTTCTTTACGATTCCCATCTATCACTGGGTGGCGCGTGCGCTCGATGGTGATTGGGCGCGCGGGGATATTCAGGTTGGTCCGGCACCGGCGGTCGCTATGACTAAGGGGAAGAACGTTTCCGCTTCGGTTGACGCTGACATGGCTGCCGCGGCCACCGCTGAGCCGATTGCCAAAGAGGGTGATGAATGATGAAGCTTTCGCATGAATCCAAGGTACGCTTGGGTGTTGGCATCGGAGCGTTTGTGCTTATCATCGGGCTTGTCTTTGGTGCTTCGCAGCTATTGGCTCATTCCGATATGGTGCGTACGACCGGTATTCTATCTGGAGATTTGTCTGATTTTGACGATATGTTTGACGACGATGATCTCTTGGATAGCGGTAACTATTCCGCTCGGCCTCAGCAGCTTTCGAGCGAAACGTTTGATGCCGACGCGTTCCAATCGCTCGACTTGGACGTGACGTCGGGGACGGTCGAGGTTAAATGTGTCTCTGGCGGCCCGGTGCGTGTTATCGAAAGCGGTCGCGTTGCGAAGGGAACGTCTGCTTCTGATGCGGCTACCCGGAACCTTGCTGAGGTCAAGGGCTCTACGCTCAAGATCAGTCAGTTCGACTACGATGATAAGCGCGCGATTGACCGCACAATTACCATTGAGCTGCCGCGAGATGTTGCGGATAACCTGGTGGGCATTACGGCGAATGTAGGGTCGGGCGACCTGGCGGTCGCGGACATTGCGTGCCATGATCTGGTTATAACGTTGAATTCGGGAGACGTTGAGTTTACGGGCACCGTGACCGACACCCTGAATGCCGAGGTCGGTTCGGGCGACATGACGTTCGATCTCTACCAGGCGCCCGCGAAGTCGATGGACGTGAGTGTGGGCTCGGGTGATGTGGAGATGACGGTTCCGAACTCTACGGGCTTTAAGGCGAGCCTCACCTTGGGCAGCGGCGACTTCGAGAGCGATTTCCTTCCGCTTGACTACGACGGCGAGACCATTTTGAATCTTGAATTCGATAATGGCGATAAGTCCGCCACGTATCGTTTTGAGGTTGGTTCGGGCGACATGTCATTTGATTCAGAGTGACGGGCGGTTATCGAAGACTTATAAACCATAGCTGCGCTGTTTGATGGAGGCACCGGAGCCGTGACGGGCTCCGGCGCCTTTGCCTTTACAATGGGGGCATGGAACAGATTATCTTGAACATACTTGAGGCCCTGCGTCGCGGCGAGACCGTGGACGACAAGGCGCTCGTCAAACTGATACATGCCGAGGCGCGCCGTGAGGGTGCCGACAAACGCGATTTGGCCAAGCGCCGTCTGCTGCCGTTCTACCAGCGGGTTAAACGTGAGGAGCCGGCTCGTTGGGCTGCGTGGAATGTCGATACCGAGCTGGAACGTCGACTGCTGCAGGTGCTGCGTATGAAGCCTCGTCGCACGGCTTCGGGCGTGGCGACCATTACCGTCATTACCAAGCACTGGCCATGCTCGGGCGATTGCCTGTTTTGCCCCAATGACCTGCGCATGCCTAAAAGCTATCTGCACGCCGAGCCGGCGTGCGCCCGTGCGGAGCAAAACTGCTTTGACCCGTATCTGCAGGTGAGCGCTCGTCTGACCGCGCTTTCGCAGATGGGGCATGCGACCGACAAGATAGAGCTCATCGTGCTCGGTGGCACCTGGAGCGACTATCCGCAAGGGTATCAAACGTGGTTTATGTCGGAGCTTTTCCGTGCGCTCAATGACGATGCCGTCGCCGGCGTGGCGGCAAACCCCATGTTGGCGCGTCCGGGCATCAGCCGTGCCGAGGCAGGGCGCCTGCTCGATGACGCTCCCGCCGATGCCCTGCCGCCGGTGGTAACAGAGCGCCGCGAGCGCTATCGGGCTGCCGGCATTGCGACAGACGAGGCTGAGCTTGCTGCCGGCGTTGCCGACGAGCAGGGGCGTGTGGATGCTGTCGTTGGTGGCTATAACCGCGCAGTGCGCCGTCTGTACGGCCCCGGTACGCCATGGGGCGAGGCTGCCGAGTGGCAGACGGCAACGATGGAGGAGCTTGAGCGTCAGCAGCGCATCAACGAGACGGCGAAGCATCGCGTGGTGGGGCTCGTTATCGAGACGCGCCCCGATGCCGTAACGCCGCAGGCCCTCACGCTCATCCGCCGCCTGGGTTGCACCAAGATTCAGATGGGTATTCAGAGTCTTGACCAGCATCTACTCGATATCAACGAGCGCCGCATTTCGGTGGCGCAGATCGAGCGGGCGTTTTCGCTCGCGCGCCTGTTTGGCTTTAAGATCCACGCGCACTTTATGCTCAACTTGCTGGGCGCCACGCCTGATGGGGACAAGTGCGACTACGAGCGCTTTATGACCGAGGGCGCCTTTATGCCCGACGAGGTCAAGGTCTACCCGTGCGCGCTCATCGAGGGCTCGCGTCTGGTGGGCTGTTACGAGCGTGGCGAGTGGCGCCCCTATACCGAGGACGAGCTGCTCGATGTGTTGGCCGACGACATCGTGGTGACGCCGGCGTTCTGCCGCATCAGCCGCATGATCCGCGACTTTAGCTCCGATGACATCATGGTGGGCAACAAGAAACCCAACCTGCGCCAGCTCGTTGAGAACCGCTTGGCTGCTTGGGGTGACGGTGCGACGGTGCGTGAGATTCGCTATCGCGAGATCAGCACGGCGGGCGCCGACCTGGACGAGTTGACCCTTGACGAGGAAGTGGCGTACGAGACGCCGGTGACGCACGAGCGCTTTTTGCAGTGGGTGACACCGCAGGGCAAAATCGCGGGCTTTTTGCGCCTGTCGCTGCCCGACCGCGCGTTTGTTGCCGCGCATGCGGACGAGTTGCCGACGGTGTCGGACGAGGCGATGATTCGCGAGGTTCACGTGTATGGCATGGCGGCGCGCGTGGGCGATCAAGGCCAGGCGGCGCAGCATCACGGGTTAGGGCGTTTGCTCGTAGAACGTGCGTGCGAGATTGCCCGGGATGCGGGTTATGCGCGTATCAACGTGATTAGCGCGATTGGCACACGTGAGTACTATCGTCATCTTGGATTTTATGACCATGGCCTTTATCTGCAAAAGGAGCTCTAGATGAACAAGCCGAGTGTTTCTGCCGGCGTCGTTGCCGGCGTTGCTCTGGGGGCCGCGGCGCTTGGCGCGGCCGCTGTCGCTGTCCGTGCTGCCTGTCTGCAGGTTGCGCGAACCCGCCATGGGTTGGCGCGTGTGAAACGCGTGCACGATGAAGGAGGCGACGAAGTCCGTGTATTGGTGCAAGGCGGCGTTTACCAAAGCGCAAGCTACGTTGGCGAGCGTTGGGCGGAGCCCGTCTTTGCGTACTATCGCGCGTTTGACGACGTGTTTGAGGCTGAGGACGCAATGCGTGATGCTTACGGGCATGGTATCGACCGTATGCTCATGCTGGGCGGCGGCGGGTTTGCCTATCCCAAGTTTGCACTGATGTCGCACGAGAGCTTGCGCATGGACGTCATTGAGTACGATGCCGAGATTACGCGCCTGGCGCGCCGTTGGTTCTACCTGGACGAGCTGGAGCGCACGGTGGGCGATCGCCTGCGAGTGATTACCGCTGAGGCTCGCTCGTATCTGGGCGTGACGAGCGTGGGTCATCGTCGCTACGACGTGGTCGTGAGCGATTGCTTTGGCGGTGCCGAGCCCGTACGCGAGCTGGCGACGGTTGAGGCATTGCGTTTGGTGCGAGGCAGCCTGAACCCCGGGGGCATCTATGTTGCCAATATCGTGAGTGCGAACAGGGGGAGCGACGTGACGTTCCTGCGCGATTGCGTTGCCGCGGCACTCGAGGTATTCGCCCACGCCTGGGTGGTCCCATGCGGCGACGCGGAGTTCGGCGGCGAGGAAAACTACCTGCTCGTCGCCAGTGACGGCGATTATGCCTTTGCCGAAGCCGTGCCCTTCGACGCCGACTTCCTCGGCACCGTCCTTCACGACAAGTAAGTCTCTCCGTCCCAAAAAGACGGGTCTTAGGCGTGGTCGCTCCAGCTGCGGACACGCTGCTTCATGCCCTCTATGTCGAGCACGCCTTCGGCAAAGCCCTTGCGCACGAGCTCTTCGGGAACAAACTCGTCGTAGCGGTCAAAATAAGGCACCTCGTCGGGATAGACGAGCTCGATGGGATCGAAGTCCTTCTCGGCCTCGGCGGCGAGCACCTCAAAGAACGTCTCCTCGTCGGCCTTCATCTTAAACTGCATAAAGTACGGGCGTGATGGGTCGAGTCCGCGAAGGCCCAACTCCGCGGCACATTTAATCTTGAGCATGCGCTCGAGGGCCAAAAAGGCGTAGCTGCCCAGCCAGGGGAAGAGCACCCAGGTATCGCCGCCCAGGTTAATGAGCGGTTTAGTTCCCGCGCCCGAAATCTCGGCCGTATGACGAGCCTGCGCAAGGCGGGCCCGTGCGTTACCCATAAGGTACGGATACGCGGCGTGTTCGTTGAGCGCCTTGCGCATGCGCTCGAGTACGTGTGTATTGATGTCACCGGGACAGTCGCCAAAGTAGGCCGGCACCCGGCCCTTGACCTGCGTGGCAAAGACGGTGTGGCGCTTCCAGTCCACTTCCTCGACAATCCAGCAGTGTCCGGCGATGGCGATGCGCTCACCGGGCGGTGGCGGATTGACGATCGTGCCCAGCTCGGCCGATTCGCTGCGAACGGTGAACTCTTCGTTTTCCTGGAATACGGCGTAGAACTTAAAGTTGTTAATGATGCGCTCGCCCGCGAGACCCACGATGAGTCCGCCGCCCTCGGTGACTTGGATATGGTCGATCTTAATGAGGTGACGCAGCAGTACGCGATAGTCATCGGCCGAGATGCGATGGAAATAGCTGAGTGTGAGCACGCGCTGGGCAAGCTCTGCCGGCGTGAGCTCGCCGGTGCTGGCAAGCGTCGACATAGTCTGGTGGTAGAGCAGGCTGTAGGGGAGTCGATCGAGCTCGGGCGGCTCGACCCACTTTTCCTCGCGATAGAGTTGTACGAGCGCGATGCCCTGCAGGAGCTTCCACGGAATGGTCTCGGGCATCATCGTGCGCGGCTCGGGCTCTTCCTCGCGCATGACAAACCACATCTCGGGCGGAAGGTCGCGGCGTCCCGTGCGGCCCATTCGCTGCAAAAAGGAACTGACGGTAAATGGCGCATCGATCTGAAACGCACGCTCCAGGCGACCGATATCAATGCCGAGCTCCAGCGTAGAGGTGGTGACGGTCGTTTGTGCCTGATCCTCATCGCGCATGAGTTCTTCGGCCGTCTCGCGTAGCGATGCCGAAAGATTGCCATGGTGGATGAGAAAACGGTCGGGCTCGTGTCGACTTTCGCAGTAGCTGCGCAGCATGGAGCACACGGCCTCTGCCTCCTCGCGCGAGTTGGCAAAGACCAGGCACTTACGGCCGCGCGTATGTTCAAAGATATAGCCCATACCGGGGTCGGCGTTGTCGGGCGCCGTGTCGGTGGGGTTGAGAAGCGCCTGCTCGGTCGCTCGTGGGATGTCGACTTCGCCCTCGGGGGCCGAGGAAGTTTGGCGGTCCTTGGGAGCGGCCTTGCCCCGTGCCCGCTCACGACGTTGACGGCGCTCCTCTTGTGTGAGCTGTCCGCTGTGACGCATGTCTTGGGCGCCGGCGGGCAGTGCCGCGGATGCCGCCGCCTCGATACGCTCGCACGCAAGCACTTCGGCCTCTTGAGGACCCGTGCTCTCGAATCCCCGCTGCTGTGCCTGGGGACCCGAGTTGTAGAAGTGCTCCATGGAGATGCGCCACACGCGGCGCGGTTCTTCAAAGCGGGGGATAACACAGTCGCGCCCCGTTCCCTGTGAGAGAAAAGCGCCCGTGCGCTCGGGGTCGCCGATGGTGGCCGAAAGGCCAATGCGTCGAGGCTGCACGCCGGCCATGCGCGAGAGCCGCTCGATAAGGCAGAGCGTCTGCCCGCCACGGTCGCCGCGCATGAGCGAATGGACCTCGTCGATGACCACGTAGCGCAGGTCGCAAAACATGCGCGGGATCGCCATGTGCTTATGGATTAAGAGCGCTTCGAACGACTCGGGCGTAATCTGCAAGATGCCGCTCGGTTTTTTGATGAGCTTAGCCTTGTGCGACTGCGAGACATCGCCATGCCAGTGCCAGACAGGGATATCGGCCTCTTCGCAGAGGTCGTTGAGACGGACGAACTGATCATTGATGAGCGCCTTGAGGGGGCCGATGTAGAGGGCGCCCACGCTTGCGGGCGGGTTCTCCCAAAACTCGGTCAGGATGGGAAAGAAGGCTGCCTCGGTTTTTCCGGAAGCCGTGGATGCCGTCAGGAGCACATTATCTTGCGTGTTAAAGATGGCGTCTGCCGCTGCAACCTGGATAGAGCGCAGACTCTCCCAATCGTGGGAGTAGATGAAGTCTTGGATAAACGGGGCGTAGCGGTCAAAGGCGTTCACGGGGCCTCCTCTCAAATACGAACCTCTTAACGCGGTGAGCAGTGGCTTGCCGCATCACTGCCTCGACGTTTGCCCAGATAAAACCTGCCAAAATAAACCTGTCCCTTTTTGGCAGGTTAGATGGTGAACTCGGCGAAATTGCGGTCGCCGCTTGCGGTGCCGGTGTCGCCTGTTGCTGTTGCCGGCGCCAGCGCGTCGCCGCCGACGCTTTGCAGTAGCTCGGCCACGTTGGCGTCGGGGTTTTGGCATAGGATGTCGAGCAGCTCGATAAAGTCACGAATGACCTCACGCGGCGTCAAGTGCGTATCGGCTCCCACGCGGCCAAACTCAATCTTGAGAAAGTCCACCAAGTCGTTCTCGGTAAGCGTGGGCGTCCAGCCAAAGTAGCCGGCATGGATCTGCATGAGTTTTTCGATGAGCACCAGCAGCTCCTCATAGGTGAGTGGCTGCAAGCGGATGATGGGCGCGAGCATGTCCTTGAGGTCCTCGCGCGCAAAGCGACCCTGAGCGAGTCGGCTGCGCAGGGCCTCGTAGGAGAACACGCCGCGGCGACGGTCTTCGATGGAGGTTGGCGTGCCGCCCATGATCATGCCCAGGTACTGCGCTTTGCCCTGGAGCGTGTCGTTGTACATGGTCAGGATTTTCTCGTAGTTGTACTGGCGCGTGATGGCGTTGGGAATCTTATACAGATTCACGAGTTCGTCGATGAGCACCAGCATGCCCTTGTAGCCGCTGCAAACCAAAAAACGCGCGATGAGTTTGACGTAGTCGTACCAGTCGTCATCGCTGATGATGGTTGAGGACCCCAGTTCGGCGCGAGCCTCGCTCTTGGTGCGGTATTCGCCGCGGATCCATTTGGTCACGCGGCTCATGGTCTCTTCGTCGCCCTCGGATACGGCCGTGCGATAGCGGCGGAGCATGCGGGAGAAGTCGAAGCCGTGGACCATCTCCTCGAGCGGGGCCAGTTGGGCATTGACGACCGACTCTTCGACCTCGGCACACGAGGCGACCCAGCGATCCAGGATAAGGTTGAGCGCACCGCCCTCGGGGCGCGTTTTAGTCGATATGTTGCGGATGAGCTCACGGTAGGTGGCAAGGCCCTGTCCCTGGCCGCCCTGCAGGCGGCGCTCAGGGGATAGGTCGGCATCGGCGACGACGAATCCCTCACCCATGGCGTGCGTGCGGATGGTCTGGAGCAAAAAGCTCTTGCCGGCTCCGTAGCGACCGACCAGAAAGCGGAAGCTTGCGCCGCCGTCGGCGATGAGACTCAGGTCGGTGAGCAGGGCGCGGATCTCGACCTCGCGCCCTACGGTGATGTAGGGAAGGCCGATGCGCGGGACCACGCCGCCCTTGAGCGAGTTTAGGATAACGGCGGCGACGCGTTTGGGTACGCGGGGCGCTGCGGATGCGGTGTCACTCATGGTCTAGGTATCCTCTCACGTCTGCTTCATAATCCACGATAATCTGCGGTCCTGCCGCTCCAAACTCGATAACGGTGTCACCCACCAGGTCAAAGAGCGCCTCGTTGATGCCTGTCTCTTATACACATCTCCGAGCCCACGAGACATGCGCAGACCTCGTATGC
>USHF01000019.1 GCA_900554465.1 uncultured Collinsella sp. | reverse complement strand
TCCCGCTATTGGGCCCCAAAGCAGGATGCGCTTTCCGTGCTGGCAGTTCCAAGCAGTTCGGGATGGCCCTTTTCGTCTGCTCTCGGCCGGCGTCCGTAAGACTGTCCCCAATGACCACTCATTTAAGTCTGTCCCCAATGACTAGTAGTAGGCCCACATGGCTTCGACTTCGTTGAGGACCTCCACCACGCCCCAGCGGCGGGCGCTGCGGCTGGCCGAGTTGGGGTCGTAGACGCCAATCTGGTTGGCATCGTCGATGCCGTAGAGCACGATATAGTGGCCTACGTTGGTAAACGTGCCGGGGCGCACTGCGGCGATGACGGGCGCACCCGAGCGAAGTGCTTGGGTAATCGATTCGCGATTGTTATAGAGCTGTGTTCCGTTGAGCCCCAGCTGCCACGCACCGCCTGTCATAAACGACCACTCGGTGGCACCAGTGGGGGCGTAGTTGCCGGCTTCGGCCAGTGCGCATATATCGACCGGCGTCTTATCGGTATGGCCGGTCTTAAAGATATAGACCATGGTGAGGCAAGTGGGACCGCAAGCGTTTTCGCGAATAGTGCCACCGGCATAGGGCAGCTCCGACCATGCGGGGTCAATTTGGTAGATGTGGGGCATGGTGCCGGCCTGCCACTGCGAGCGTGGGGTCGAGAACGCAAAGGAGTAACCGGGTGCGACGGGAGCTTTAAGCAGCTTGTCCTCGGCAGTGGGCTCGAGACCGGCTGATCCGTGAGAGATACAGGATCCCAAAAACACAAAGACGAGGCAGGCGGCGATGGAGCAAAGCGCAAGGCGTAGGCGGCGGGCCGGAAGCACGTGGCTTGTGGTATGCGACGCGGGGTGAGGGGCGGAATTGCCGCGATCGCGTTGAGGTCGCGAAAAGGAACGCTTAACGTAGTAGTCGGTCTTACGGCTATCGTAGCGGCGTGGCTGCGATGTGTCGGTCTGGCGTTGGCGTGTGCTCGTACTCACGCGGCCTGACCGCTGCACGGTACGGCTTTGTTTCCGCGAAGAAGTCCCGAGCTGCTCTTGGGGGCGCTGCGGGTTGTCGTTGTCGGAGGTGCTTCTGGGCGTTGGCGTGGTGCGGCCGGCAAGGCGCACGCTTTGTGGCCGTTGGTCGTCGTCATTGTATCCGTATGCCATTCGAATCACCTTGCCTCATGTGTAACTTGTCTATCCTACATAAAAAGAGGCGCGACACATGGGTATGTGCGCCAAAAGCCTGACAAATGGTATGAACGTTGCCGCGCCGCGCGCCAAGCGTCGCGGCAACAGGTATTCAAAAGCAGACAAGATGAAAGCGTCCAAGACGAATGACGTCTTCCGCCGTTCGTCCCAAAAACGGCGCCGCTCGTTTTGCAGTTCTGCCTTCGGTCGAGCCGCAAGCGGCGCTGCTGTGCCAAGGCCGTATCTTAAAGCCACGAAATAAAAGCGCGCGGCAAAACAGACCGCGCAAGGGGTGACGCCAAAGAGGCGTCAATAAGGAAAGGAGGGGAACAATGGCGGACAAGAACGCAGAAGTTGCAGTCGAAGGTAACGGCGGCATGAAGAAAACGCTTTCGCTCTGGAATTTCTTCACCATCGGTTTCGGTGCCATCATCGGTACCGGTTGGGTTCTGCAGGTCGGCGACTGGATGGTCGTGGGCGGCGGTCCCGTTCCCGCTATGATCGCATTCCTCTTGGGTGCAATCTTCCTCGTGCCCGTCGGAGCTGTTTTCGGTGAGCTCACGGCTGCTATCCCCATCTCGGGCGGCATCGTCGAGTATGTCGATCGTAGCTTTGGCCGTACGCTGAGCTATATCACCGGATGGCTTTTGGCCCTGGGCAACGGCATCCTGTGCCCGTGGGAGGCCATCGCCATTTCGACCCTCGTGTCCGAGATGTTCGGCAGCCTGCCCGGTCTTGAGTGGCTGCGCGCCGTCAAGCTCTACACCATCCTGGGCGCCGACGTTTACCTGTTCCCGACGCTGATCGCGCTCGGCTTTGCAACCTACGTCATCTTCCTCAACTTCCGCGGTGCCAGCTCGGCCGCCAAGCTGCAGGCCTTCCTGACCAAGGCCCTGCTCTGCGGCATGCTGCTCGCCATGGGCGTCTCGCTGTTCACCGGCTCGCCGGACAACGCCATGCCCGTGTTCTCCCAGGTCACCGGTGCTGGCGGCGGCAAGCCCGCTACCGAGGGCACCAGCCTGTTCGCAGGCATCGTTTCGGTCCTGGTTCTGACCCCGTTCTTCTACGCCGGCTTCGACACCATCCCTCAGCAGGCTGAGGAAGCAGCCGAGGGCCTCAACTGGAACAAGTTCGGTAAGATCATCTCCTTGGCCCTGCTGGCCGCCGGCGGCTTCTACATGGTCTGCATCTACTCGTTCGGCACCATCCTCGACTGGCATGAGTTTGTTAAGAGCCCGGTTCCCGCGCTTGCCTGCCTCAAGGGCATCAACATGCTCCTGTACCTGGCCATGCTCGTTATCGCCACGCTTGGACCCATGGGCCCGATGAACTCCTTCTACGGCGCCACGAGCCGCATCATGCTTGCCATGGGCCGCAAGGGCCAGCTGCCCGAGAAATTCGCCGAGGTCGACCCCAAGTCCGGCGCTCCCAAGCTCGCCTGCGTCGTCCTGGGCGTCATCACCGTCATCGGTCCGTTCCTGGGCAAGAACATGCTCATTCCTCTGACTAACGTGTCGGCCCTCGCCTTCATCTTCTCCTGCGGCATGGTCGCCCTCGCTTGCCTGCGCATGCGCTTCACCGAGCCCGACCTGCCTCGTCCCTACGAGGTGCCCGGCGGCAAGTTTGGCATCTGCCTCGCTGTCGCTGCCTGCGCCGTCATCATCGGCCTGCTCGTAATCCCGTTCTCTCCCGCCTCCCTCAACATGGTGGAGTGGAGCATCGTGATCGGCTGGCTGGCCATTGGCCTGGCTCTTATGGCCTTTACCAATTCCCGCAAAAAGTAGCGCCTAGCCGGGGCGGATCGGGTGCGCGGGATCCTCTCTTTCGCGCACCGAACCCGGCACCACTTGGGTAGTTTTGTGAGGCCTTAACCCAACACGGCCTCGCCCACTATATGGATCCATAAGGAGGAACCATGTCCACTAAGTATGCAATCGTTGGCGGCAAGCTCATCGACGGTACCGGTGCCGAGCCGGTCGAGAACTCCCTCGTTCTCGTCGACGACAACGGCAAGATCGAGTACGCCGGCACTATGCAGGACCTTCCCGAGGGCGTTGAGGTTATCGACGCCGCCGGCAAGACCGTCCTTCCCGGCCTGATCGACACCCACCTGCACTTCTCGGGCAACCTGACCGACGATGACACCGACTGGGTCATGCAGCCGCTCCTCGAGAAGCAGGCCGTCGCCGTCAAGCAGGCCTACGACTGCCTCACCCACGGCCTCACCACCGTCTGCGAGATCGGCCGCTTTGGTATCCAGATTCGCGACTGCATCGACAAGGGCGTCTTCAAGGGCCCGCGCGTTCTGGCCACTGGTCTTGGCTTCTGCCGCGTTGCCGGCCACGGTGACTCCCACCACTGCACCCAGGAGCTCAACAAGGAATCCCATCCCTGGGGCGACCAGGTCGATGGTCCTTGGGATCTGCGCAAGGCCGTCCGTCGTCGCCTGCGCGAGAACCCCGATGCCATCAAGATCTGGGCTACCGGTGGCGGCATCTGGCGTTGGGATTCCGGTCGCGACCAGCACTATTGCTCCGAGGAGATCCAGGCCGTGGTCGAAGAGGCAAAGATGGTCGGCATCCCCGTGTGGAGTCACTGCTACAACAACCACGCCGCCGCCTACGACTCCGTTCGCTTTGGCTGCGAGCAGCTGATTCACGGCTTCGATATCGATGAGCGCACCATGGACCTCATGGCCGAGCAGGGCACCTTCTTCACCCCGACGATCGCCTTCCTGCCCACCTGGTACGCCACCTATCCGCCCGTCTACGTCCCCGAGCTGCACGACAAGTACGAGGGCACCCTGGTCGAGAAGGAGCTGCAGCGCAACTACGACTGCCTGCGCGAGGCCAAGAAGCGCGGCGTCGTCATGACGATCGGCTCCGACTCCTTCTCCTTCGTCACCCCGTACGGCACCTGCTCCATCGAGGAGATGTACGAGTTCGTCGACAAGATCGGCTTCACTCCGGTCGAGACCATCACCTGCGCCACCCTCAACGGTGCCAAGATGTGCCACATCGAGGACGAGACCGGTTCCATCGAGGCCGGCAAGTGCGCCGACCTGCTGGTTGTCAATGGTGACGTCGCCGCCGACATCCACGTGCTCAACACCGACAACATGGACGTCATCATGAAGGATGGCTGGATCGTCGAGGCTGGCACTTTTGGTGAGGCTAACAAATACAGCGCCTAAGATACCGTTTGTCGATGGCTTGATGTAAAACACAGTTTTTGATTGCATAATGCAATGGAGAGGGTCGCTTGCGGCCCTCTCCATTGCTATGGGTGCGGTAGATAAAAGGGGATGACGGTGGATTTAAACAGGCTGATTCTGGGCAAGAGCTACAACTCTACCAAGGTCTTTCGTACGGCCCAGCATGTGGTCCAGGCCATCCTGCTCGGTGTTGTCGTTCCGGCGCTTATCCTGTTGCTTATCTGGGATTTGACCGATAATCCCAACCCCGTCCCGGGCGTTGTCGTCATTGCCGGCTTGGTCATGCTGTGCTTCTTCTTCTCGTACGTCTTTGTCGTTCCCGACGACCTCACGTCGAGCGCTACCGACCGCACACTCGCCATCGCATCGAAAATATTCGCCTATACGTCGCGAGGCCTTACGCCCGAAGCGGCCCTAGGCGCTTCCAAAATCATCCTTTCCGAGACCATCGCCTCGGCCATCTGCTTTACCGACGGCAAGCAGGTGCTGGCGAGCTGGGGCGAGGACTCGGCAAAATGCCCCGCGGGCACTCCGGTTGTGCTGCGGACTACGCTCAACGTGATCAACAGCGGTGAGCAAAGCGTATTTTCGCGCGATGCCTCGACTGAGACGGGTGGCTACTTTCCGCGCCTGCGCGCCGGTATCGTCGCACCGCTCACCGTGCGCGGGCATTGCGTGGCCACGCTCGAGCTGTATTATCCCCGTCTGAGCAGCATCGATATGCGCCAGACGGCGCTTGCCTCGGGCTTTGCCGACCTCATTTCCACGCAGCTTGCGAGCTTTGAGCTCGAGCGCCAGGACGAGCTTACAGCTCGCGTGGAGCTGCGCGCCTTGCAATCGCAGGTCGATCCTCATTTTCTGTTTAACACCATCAGCACCATCGTGTCGCTCGTGCGTACCGAGCCGGACAAGGCCAGGTCGCTGCTCATCGACTTTTCCAATTACTACCGTCAGACACTGTCCGATTCCGATACCCTCACAACGCTCGAGCACGAGGTGGAACAGGGCACTCGTTACATCAACCTTATGCAGGCCCGGTATGGCGACGGCCGTCTGCGCGTCTCGGTCGATATCGACTTTGAGGTGCGCGACAGCATGGTGCCGCCGTTTATCTTGCAGCCGCTGCTCGAAAACTGCATCAAGCATGCGCAGCGCGAGACCGAGCCGCTTTCTATTCGTGTTAGGGCTTTTGAGACCGATGACGGTCTGGAGATCATCGTCGAAGATGACGGCATCGGTATGAGCGAAGAAGTCTGCGCGCACCTGTTTGAGCAGCATCGCCGAGAGGAGCCCGAGAGCATTACCGCCGACGGCTCCATCAAGCGAGGCTGCGGCCTGGCGCTCTTCAACGTGCTTCAGCGCATCCATTTCTTTTACGGAGAAGATTCTGGCATGCGCGTGAAGTCCCAGGAGGGCGTGGGAACGCAGGTCATCGTCGAGCTGAACGGCGAGCCGCATGAGCCGGCGCCGATGAAGGTGTAGCGCGCGGTTGGATTGAGAGAGAAAAAGAGGGGAAGCGCATATGTCCGAGGGATGGAACATCTTGGTGGTTGATGACGAGCCTCCTATTAGGGCTGAGCTACGTTATCTGCTGGAAAAGGATGCACGTGTGGGACAGATTGCCGAGGCGGGCAATGTCACCGAGGCCGTGGAGTCGATTCTGTCGAACAAGCCCGACGTGCTGTTTTTGGATATCACGATGCCCGGCCGCTCGGGAATCGAGCTTGCCGAGACGCTGCAGAACCTAAAAACGCCGCCGGTCGTGGTGTTTGTGACGGCATTTGCCGAGTATGCGGCCGATGCCTATAACCTCGATGCCATTGATTACGTCGTCAAGCCGGTCGAGGATGCCCGCCTGTCAAAGGCGCTCGATAAGATCGAGGCCGCCCTGGGCGTTCGTCGTGTCGTCCATGCTCCGCGCCAGCCCTTGCGCCTGACGGTGGATCGCGGGGGCAAAAAGGTGTTCATCCCCGTGGCGGATGTCTGCTACTTTGAGGCGCGTGCCGATTTTTGCAACGCCGTCTGCGCCGAGGGAACATATCTGATCAATGAGTCGATCTCTTCGCTCGAACGTCGCTTGGGCTCCGAGGGCTTTATTCGCGTTCATCGCAGCTATCTGGTCAATTTGGAAGACGTGCACAATGTTGAGATTGGCTCCACGGGGTTGATGGAGCTCAGGCTCGACCGCGTGAGCTCGACGGTGCCGGTGTCCCGTCGTCGTGCCGCCGAGGTCAAGTCGCACCTGGGGCTTGCGTAAGAGGCTTGCGTGCCGTCGTTTACCATCGCAGGTTTGGCATGGGCGCGCGGTGGGCATAATGGGTGGCATCGAATGAAATCGAAAGGATCATTATGCCCGCGCTTATCACCCATCATCTGTTTGGCGAGGAAAGCATCGACCGTCTTCCGCAGGGCGTCATCACGTCCGATGAAGAGCGCATTGCCTTTATCTTGGGCAACCAAGGCCCCGACCCGTTTTTCTTTCACATTCTGACACCGCGTGTTTCCGACTGCACGCTGCTGGCGCAGGTCATGCATCGGTCGCGCATGTCGCGTCAGTTCTCGTGTCTGCGCGATGGCGTGTCGCACCTGCTGCCGCGCGATGCCAACCTGGGCCGTGCGTTTGCGCTGGGCCTGCTGTCTCATTACGTGCTCGACCGCAACGCTCACCCCTTTGTCTATGAGCAGCAGTTTGGCATCGTGGAGTCCGATTCAGAGCTTGAGGATTCGAGCAGTCAGGTCCATGCCGTGATCGAGAGCGACCTGGATGTACTGATGCTGCAGCTCAAGCGCGATGGGGCAACGGTCGAGGATTATCCGCCGGCGGGCGAGATCGTTACCACCGATCGCATCAATCGCGTTGCCGGTGTGCTGATGAGCTATGTTGCCGGACGCGTGTACGGCATCGATATCCCGGTGGGGGAGTACGGTGCTGCCGTAGCCAATATGCAGCGACTTTACCGCGCGATTGAGCCGGCCGGCTCCGTAAAGACGCGCGCGATCTCGCTGGTTGAGGGCTTGGTGCACGACTACTCGCTGCTCGACGGCCTTGCGCACCGCGTGACGACCGAGCTGCCCGAGCGTACCGGCAACCTGGGCCACTTGGCATGGAAGAACCCCTTTACCGATGAAGTCTCGACCGAGAGCTTCCCCGAGGTCTTTGACCGCGCGCTGCTCGATTACGAATGCACGGTCGCACGTTTTATCGAGACCGGTGACATGGATGCCGTGACCAACCATGTCAATTACAGCGGTCGCGTGCTCGGCGCCGACGAGGAGTTCGACCGCGAGGAGTAGGGCCCATGCGTGCCCCTTTGCCGAATCCTTACCGGCGCTTCTGGACAATTGGGGTACGATGAACTAACTGCATATCGGGCGAATACGAAGGGTCCCTGTCCATGAAATACACCAAGCTCGAGCGTAACTGGGTCATGTACGATGTGGGAAACTCGGCCCTCGTGCTGCTCAATACCTCGGTGGTGCCCATCTACTTTAACGCCATCAATACCGGTGCTTCCTCGGCAGACCTGGTGGTCGCTTGGGGCAACGCGCAGACGATTGCCTCGCTGGTCATTGCCATGCTCATGCCCATTCTGGGTGCGCTTGCCGATTACGCCGGCAACAAGATCAAGTTCTTCTTGGGCTTCTTCCTCACGGGCCTGGTTCTTTGCCTGGCGCAGGCTATCCCAATGTCCGCCATGGCATTTTTGACCGTGTACGTGCTGTGCACCATCGGCCTTAACTCTTCTATGACGTTCTACGACGCCATGCTGCCCGACATTACCACCGACGAGCGCATGGACGCCGTGTCCAGCTCGGGCTATGCCTGGGGCTACATCGGTTCCACCGTGCCGTTCATCATCTGCCTGGCGCTTATCATGGGTGGTTCCGCTCTTGGTATCCCCACCATGCTAGCAACGCGTCTGTCGTTTGTCATCACCGGCGCCTGGTGGCTCATCTTTACCCTGCCGCTCATTCGCACCTATAAGCAGAAGTACGGTCGCGAGCGTGGTCCCGAGGACACCATCGGCCACATCGTGGGCGGCGTGTTCTCCGAGGTCGGACACACCATGCGCGAGATCGCCCACAACAAGACCGTGCTGGTCTACATGATCGCGTTCTTCTTCTACATCGACGGCGTGCACACGGTCATTTCCATGGCAACCAGCTATGGATCGGCTTTGGGCATCGACTCGACCCAACTGGTGCTGGCTCTGCTCGTTACGCAGTTTGTGGCCTTCCCGTCCGCCATCATCTACGGCAAGCTTGCCGGTCGCGTGGGCACGCTCAATATGATCTTGGTGGCCGTCGCCGCCTATATGGGCATCGTGCTCTTTGCCGCGTTCTTCCTCAAGACCGCCTTTGAGTTTTGGGTGCTTGCCATTTTGGTCGGCCTGTTCCAAGGCGGCGTGCAGGCGCTGAGCCGCAGCTACTTTGGCCGCATTATTCCCAAGGAAAAGTCCAACGAGTACTACGGCTTCTTTGATATCTTTGGCCGCTATGCAAGCGTTATGGGCACCTTCCTGGTGTCGGTCGTCACCTCGCTGACCGGCAACCCGTCGCTGGGCGTCCTTTCCATTGGCGTGCTGCTGGTGGTGGGCTTTGTGCTGCTGGTCCGTCTGTCCCGCATGTCTCAGACGGCAGAGCAGGCCGCATAGGAACTTGCCGGTAATTGCGTCCGCCGCGATACTCTTTTGGGGTTATCCGCAATAAACATTCTGACTTTCGAACAATGATTAGCCCAAGTGGGTATGATGGAGTCAGCTAGGTCGCGGGGCGTCGCCTGTGTTTGGCGGCGTCCCGTTTTTGTGTTGCAGGGAGGGTAAGGCATGAACGCCACGGTCGTGATTCCAACGTATTGGGCGGGCGATGACGCTCGCGCAAACGCCCCTGGCACCTATGACCATTCGACACGACTCAACGCCGACAATCCCGAACTCGACCGCTGCCTGGCCTCGCTTGAGCAGGTGCGCGACATCCCGCGCATCATCCTTTTGGTGGTCTGTCCCGTTTCTGCCACAGCCGATGTGTCGCTGCGCGTGCACGAGATTGTCGACGCGCATCCCACGCTCAAGGTCACCGTTGTCACCAACACCCAGGCCTCGCGCATCGCAGATCGGGTTGCTCAGATCGCGCCCAAGGGTTCGGGCGAGTGCGTGAGCCTGCGAGGCTACGGTGCCATCCGCAACATGGGGCTGGCCTGTGCCGCTGTGCTGGGGCATGACGCGGTTATCTTTTTGGATGACGATGAGACTGTCATCGACGCCGACTTTATGAAGCGCGCGACCTATGCGTTGGGGCAGCAGACGCGTCAGGGCTTGCCTATCTTGGTCAAGAGCGGCTATTTCTACGATCGCGACGGCTCGCCGCTGGCTCCCACGGACAAGGCAGGCATCTGCCATCGTTGGTGGACCAAGCGCATCGAGTTCAACCGTTGGATGAAAAAGGCGCTCTCGGGCACCCGCATCTCGCGCTCCAACTACGTGTGCGGCGGCCTGATGGCCCTGCACGCCCGCGCCTTTACGCGTGTGGCCTTTGACCCGTTTATCACCCGCGGCGAGGACTTGGATTACCTCTTTAACATGCGCATGTTTGGCTACGACGTGTGGTTCGATAACGAGTGGACCGTGCGCCATCTGCCTCCGGAGTCCGAAAAGCGCTCACCGCGCTTTATGCAGGATGTATACCGTTGGTACTACGAACGGGCCAAGTTGACATTCGCCGCGCATCAAAAGGAGCTCATTCCCGTTACGGCGGCATCACTCATGCCCTACCCGGGCCCGTGGATTTCGCGCGAGCTCGACGACCGCGTGCGCAAGACCGCTATGGTCCGCAGCGTGTTTACCCGCGAGCATGAGGGCTACCTGCGCATCTGGCGCCATGGTATCGACGAGGCAAAGGCCTATGCACGCCAAAACGCTGCAAGCTACCTGCGTTTCCAGAGCTTTTGGCCCAAGATCATGGACGGGCTTTGGCGTGACGCACAACTGATCAGTATCCTGGAGGGGGCCGAATGATCGACCGCCGCGCCCAGCGCGATAGTTCATTATCAATCTTTCGCATCATTGCCGTTGCCTGCGCCATTTGCGTGCTGGTGTACTTTATTTTTGCCCTGGTGACCGGTATCGAGCCGATCGCCACGGTGATTGCCTGCGCGCTGCTGTGCATCTTTCTGTGCATCTTTATCTTTTTGACGCTCAATCCCGATTCGGTGCGCTCCCAGTACACCGAGGAGACGCTCTCGGTGGCCTCGGCCATGCTCGAGGACATTAAGGGCGGTTTGACACAGGAGTCGGCGCGTTTGGTGTGCCAGCGCATTTTGCCCGAGACGCGCGCCATGACGGTGGCCATCACCGACGAGGACAACGTGCTTGCCTGCGCGGGCGAGTTTGAGGAAAAACTACTGCCAGATTCTCCCATCCACACGCTTGCCACACGCTACGTTATCGAACATGGCATCGTGCAGTCGTTCAACCGTATGGTGGATGTCGTGGGCTCGGACGGCTCGCACAACCAAGTCCCCGCCGGCATTATCGCCCCCATCAAGGTGGGCGATCGTACCGTCGGCACGCTCAAGTTCTACTACAAGACCCCGCGCGCCGTCGACCGTACCCAGTACGCGCTTGCCTCGGGCTTTGCCGAGATTTTGTCCACGCAGCTCGCCATCCACGAGCTCGAGGTGCAAAAGGAACTCACAGCGCGCGCCGAGGTGCGTGCGCTGCAGGCGCAGATTAACCCGCACTTCCTGTTCAACACGCTGAACACCATTGCATCGTTTACGCGCACCGACCCGCTGAGGGCCCGCGAACTGCTTCGTGAGTTCTCATCGTTCTATCGCGCCACGCTCGACAGCTCGGGATCGCTTATTCCGGTCTCGCGCGAGGTCGCACAGACCAAGCGCTACCTTACCTTTGAGAAGGCCCGCTTTGGCGAGGACCGCGTGCTTGCGACGTTCGATGTGTCCGAGGATGTGGAAGATACGCTGGTGCCGGCGTTCGTGATCCAGCCGATTGTCGAGAACGCCGTGCGTCATGGTATGGGCGATGACGACGCCCTGAGGATCGACGTGACCGTTCACCAAGACGGCGAGGATGCAATCTTGATTGCCGTGGCCGATAATGGCGTGGGCATGGATGAGGGTACCGCCGCCAGACTGTTTGACGAGCGCTCTGCCCGTCCCGACGCCAGCTCTCCCCAGGGTGGCGGCGCCGGTGTGGCCATGCACAATATTTCGGAGCGCATCCATCGCTTTTTTGGGCCGCACTCCTATACGCGTGTCGAATCGGCGCCGGGCAAGGGCACCAAAGTGCTTCTTCATCTTGATTTGTCAGAGAGCATCTTTGACATTCAAGAGTAAAATAAAAGGCTACGGGCTCAACGTCATGCGACGGATGCCCGGCGTAGTTAGTTGACGAAAGGTTTTATCCCTATGCTGCGTGCGATGATTGTGGATGATGAGGCGCCGGCTCGCTCGGAGCTTCGCTTCCTGCTCGAGCAAACGGGCAAGATCGGCACGATCACGGAGGCGTCGAGCGTCCGCTCCGCCATCGAGATGCTTATGGAAAGTCGCGTGGATGTCGTGTTTCTCGATATCTCGATGCCCGGTGCCTCGGGCCTGCAACTTGCCGAGGCGCTGCATAAGCTCAAAAATCCGCCGGCGATCGTGTTTGTGACTGCGTATAGCGACCATGCGGTCGAGGCATTCGACGTCGATGCCGTCGATTATCTGATGAAGCCTGTCGAGGAAGCTCGCTTGGATCGCGCGATCGAGAAGGTCATGCAACGCGCCAAGCCGGTTACGGACAGCAAAGTGACCATCGAGCGTATCCCGGTGGAAAAGGGCGGCCGCAAGGTGCTCATTCCCGTGGACGACATCCGCTTTATCATGGCCAAGGACGATTACTCCTGCATCTATACCGTCGATGATCGCTTTTTGTCGACGACCTCGCTGGCGCAGTTTGAGGCCAAGCTCTGCGACTTTGGCTTCTTCCGTGTTCACCGCCGCTATATCGTCAACTTGGCGTGCGTTACGGACGTCGAGACGGTGCCCTCGGGCGCCATCCAGCTGGGCATAACGGGCGTCGACGAACGCGTGCCGGTTTCGCGCCGCCGCGTCGTGCCGCTCAAGAAGGCCTTGAGTCTCTAGCGCACTGGCCCCGCAGCCCTGTAGACCCATCGTCTGCGGAGCCGTGGGGCCTTTTTTGTATGTATCTGCCGAATCGTTTTTTGCGGAAGGGATCCCATGAACAGTGCAAGCGCCAAGCGTATCGACATCATCTCGGACACCCACGGCTATTTATCGCCTGCGCTCTTGGATGAGCTTGAGGGCGCAGACCTGATCATCCACGCCGGCGACCTCACGTCAGAGATGGACTACGAGCACCTGTGCACCATCGCCCCTGTACGGGCCGTATTGGGCAACAACGATTACTACCGCGACTACGGCCCCGATGTAGACCGTCTTGCGCTCTTTACCTACGAAGGCCTCAAATTTGCCGTAGCCCACTACCGCGAAGACCTTCCGGTGGGATCCGTAGACGTAGCCATCAACGGCCACACCCACGTAACCAAAGAAGCCCAGGTGGGCCGCTGCCTAGTCCTCAACCCGGGCAGCGCCAGCTACCCCAGAGGCACCCGAGGCCCCACCATGGCCAGAATGCTCGTTAAAGACGGCAAGATCCTAAGCACCAAGTTTATTGACTTGGAGTAACCGCAACAAAAACGGGGGATGCAGATGCGTCCCCCGTTTCCATTTGAGCCAAAGGCAGAGCTTCAGCAAGATCCTTAGACAAACCCCGCCGCGGAGAACGGGGCCGCCGAGCCGCGAAGCGGCGAGCAACAAGAACTGGTTGAAGAAAGTGACGGCAGGGAGGCTGTCTCTTAT
>USHF01000018.1 GCA_900554465.1 uncultured Collinsella sp. | reverse complement strand
CCTGCTCTACAGTCCTGCGCAAGACGAAGGCCACATTAAGTGGCCTTCTTTGCGTGCGGAACTCATATCGAGCAAAAGCCCAAGCGGCCCTCTCGGTTCAGCCAAGTTGACGTAGTTGAGATGCAGCATGCGGTCTGCTCACTTCTCGAAGTTCTTAGCGGAAATGAGTTGACTTGCAACAACGTTTTGCTTGCGATGACGGTTGGGCTGCAACAAAGTTTTTATTGGACCTCGAACCCTATACTCGATGTTCGCTTCGTTCATTGAGTTACCCTTTGCATGAGGCCGGGGCATATCGTCCCGCCCGCAGTTTCGCAGGCCGCAGGCCGAGAATGTTTGAGGACGGGATGATATGTCCCGGCCTCCCAGGAGAGTTACCTATGAACTACGCGAACATTAAGTATTTCGACATTGCTGATGGGGAAGGTGTTCGTACTTCTCTGTTTGTGAGCGGGTGCCGTCGTGGGTGCAAGAATTGCTTTAACTCCGTCGCGTGGGACTTTGCCGCTGGTGAGCCGTTCGATCGTGCCGTCGAGGACAAAATTATCGAGAGTCTTGACCATCCCTTTATTGATGGCCTGACGATTCTGGGCGGCGAGCCCATGGAGCCCGAGAATCAGGCGGGTCTCGTTGACTTTATCGAACGCGTGCGTGCGGCCTATCCTGTGGAGTCGGGGAAGACCATTTGGTGCTTTACCGGTGACGTGCTCGAGGAACTTATGCCGGGCGGTTGTCACCATACCGAGGCGACGGATCGTATCCTTGCCTGCCTCGACATGCTAGTGGACGGCCCGTTTGTTCAAGACCTGCACGATATCTCGTTGCGTTTTAGGGGCTCGAGTAATCAGCGCGTGATCGACATGAACGCCACGCGCGCTCGTGCCGCGCGCGAGGGCGTCGCGCTTTGCGATGCTGTGGAGCTTTGGCGAGACGATCCGGTCTATTCGACCCATACTATGTAGCTTGTGGCCGATGCCGGAGGGCGTGGTACCATAGCGCGAACGCAAAATCGGAAGAGTGAGGCCTAGATGGTCGATCAGGAAAAAGTTGAGACCGCCATAAAGCTGCTGCTTGAGGGCATAGGCGAGGACCCAACTCGTGAGGGCCTGCTGGAGACGCCGGCACGCGTCGCCCGTATGTATGGCGAGATTGCCGGCGGCATGGACCAGAGCGCTGAGGAGCACCTGTCCAAAACTTTTGCCGTCGCTTCGAACGATTTAGTTATCGAGCGCGACATCACGTTTTACTCGCTGTGCGAGCACCATCTGCTGCCGTTTTATGGCAAGGCTGCGATCGGCTATATCCCTAACGGCCGCGTGGCGGGTCTGTCTAAGCTTGCTCGCACGGTTGAGGTCTATGCCCGTCGTCTGCAGCTGCAGGAGCAGCTGTGTACACAGGTTGCCGATGCCCTCATGGAATATCTTGCCCCCCAAGGGGCAATCGTGCTGATGGAAGCCGAGCATATGTGCATGACCATGCGCGGCGTGCAAAAGCCCGGTACCAAGACCGTAACGCTTGCTCGTCGCGGTGTCTTTGAGACCGATCCGTCGCTCGAGGAGCGATTCTTTAGGATGCTGGGCCGCTAACCATGAGAGTCGTCAACGACTTTGCATCGAAGACCGATGAAGGAACGTCGCGTCGCGGCTTTATGGCTTCGGGCCTGACTCCCTTTGGTGCCATGCCTCGCATTGATTACATCTGTGCCAACGGACTGTTCCGGCGGCATCTGGGAAACATTGCGCAGTTGGAATCGGGGCGCATCTTTTGCCGCCATGGTATCGACCATCTGCTGGATGTCGCCCGTATTATGTGGATCAAGAATCTCGAGGAAGAGCTCAAATTTGACCGCGAGGTCATCTATGCCACGGCACTTCTTCACGATATCGGCAAAGATGAACAGTATGAATCGGGTATATCCCATGATGTTGCAAGCGAACGCGTCGCCGATGCGATTCTCGGCGGCATGCCCGAAGACGTGGCGTTTGAGCCGGCAGATGCCGCAGCCATTAAGACGGCCATTCTGGGCCATCGAAAGCTGCGCGTGAACAGCCAGCCGCTTGAGCGTCTGCTCTATGCAGCCGACAAAGCGTCGCGCGCCTGCTTTGCATGCCCTGCGCGCAATGCCTGCAACTGGAGCGATGATAAAAAGAACCTGTCGATTCGCGTGTAGTCGGTATGCGCGGTCGGGGTTCTGAACGAAGGAGACGATCGCGATGACTAACAAAAAGCTGTCCGAGAATGCAACCAAGACCGAGGGTGCCGAGCTTGCCCGTCGTGGCAGGGGCGAGATTTCCGCCGCAACGGCGGTGCCCCATGTGAGCTATGACGACCTGCGCCATGCCGACCGCATTACTATCGATGGTCTCGAGGTCTTTGCCAACCACGGCGTGTATCCCGAGGAAAACGCCCTGGGGCAGAAGTTTGTCGTGTCCTTGGTGCTCTATGCCGACCTGCGCGCGGCGGGGGAGCACGATAACCTGGATGCCTCTATTGATTACGGCTCGGTGTGCCACGATGTCGATGGCTATCTGCGCGAGCATACGTTTAAGCTCATCGAGGCTGCAGCCGAGGGTGTGGCCCAGATGCTGCTACGTCGTTATCCCTTGCTGCTTGGCGTGCGTGTTAAGCTCGATAAGCCTTGGGCGCCCGTCGGTCTTCCCCTGGCAAGCTGTGGCGTCGAGATCGAGCGCGTGCGCTAGCTGACGCTAAAGCTCGTTGGCGGGCGGTTTTTTGAGTCGCTGCGACAGAGCTCTATTGTTGGGGCAGTACGTGTCGAGCAGGGCGTGAAACCGCTGATTGTGGCTTGGCTCGAGCAAGTGGACGAGCTCGTGGGCGACAACCATGTCGAGGCATTCGACGGGGTAGCCGGCAAGTTCTCGTGCGATGCGAATGGCGCCGGATTTGGGCGTGCACGAGCCCCAACGCGTTTTCATGCTGCGTACGGAAACGCGGGAAACGGAGACGCCCATTGCGATTTCGTACGCGTGCAAAATATCGCGCAGCGCCGATGTGACCTCGGACGTATAGAGCTGGTCGATGTGGGCTTGGAGCTCGTCGGACGTTAGACCGTCGAGGATTGCGAGCCGCTTGGCCTGTGGGCGTTCGTTCGACTTGTCGGCACCCATAAAACTTGCGAAGGTGGCCTGCTGGGGTCGCGGTGCGGGTGATACAAAGTTGTGATCGAGTGCGTCCTGTACCGTGATGGGCTTGCCCCAAAGCGCAATGATGGACGAGGGGCTGAGCGGCTCCTGTGCCGTCGTCTGACGTTGCTCGCGCTGGGCAAGTCGGCTGATAATCCAGGCGCTGTTGCGCTTCACAAACGCTTCGATACGCTCGCGGCTGGCGCCGAGCGGTGCGCTGGCGTGGACCTCACCGCTCGATGTGACGCGTAGGTTGAAGTTCTTGACGCGCTTTTTGGTAACGACGACGGGGATGGGCATCCCATCCGGTCGGGGTAGGAAAATCGTAAACTGCTGCGTCAAAAGCGGTCCTTCAGATTGGGGACGGGCCGGCATTTCGACCGTTCGGTATGCCGGCCCGCTCAAGGGATGTGAAATTAATAACGCTCGAAGAAGGCAAGGGCGTTATCGCTGCAGAGCTTCTGCATCACGGTCTTGCCAAAGTGCTTGGAGAGCATGTTCTGGAATTCGGGCATCTTGCTGGCATCGGAGAGGAAAGCGGGCACCTTGGCGCCGTCCCAGTCGCCGCCGAGTGCGATGACATCTTCGCCGCCCAGGTCGAGCCAGTGCTCGATATGTGCCGCTAGCTGGTCGAAGGTGACGTCTGCGGTGGTCTTGTCGGTCGCATCGTTGGATAGGAACTCGCTGCAGTAGTTGAGGCCGACGATGCCGCCCATGTCGCGAATGGTGCGGAACTGGTCGTCGGTGAGGTTGCGCTTGACGCCGCAAACCGCACGGGAGTTGGAGTGGCTGGCGACGAAGGGGCGCGTGGCGTGGGCGACAACCTCGTCAAAGCACTCATCGTTGAGGTGGGAGACGTCGAGTACCATGCCGGCGTGCTCCATCTGCGTAAGTGCCTCGATGCCGGCGGCGGTGAGGCCGGCGTGGGTGTCGTGGCCGCTCGCGAGCGGTCCCTGCGCGTTCCAGCTGAGTGACGACATAAGCACGCCCAAGCTCTTGAGCACCTCGATCAGCGCGGGGTCCTCGGCAAAGAACGTGGCGTTTTCGATGGTGTGGATGCAGGCGACCTTGCCGTCTTTGAGCGCAGGGCGAATATCAGCGGCGCTGCGCACGTTGACCATGCGGTCGTGGTTGAGCATTGCCTGGCCGCTCATATGCGCCATGATCTGCGCCTGGAAGCGCGCGGCGTGGGCGGTGGGAATCTCGTCGGGGACAAACGTAGCGAAGCACTGCGCCCACGGCGTGTTGCCGATCTTTGCGAGCGAGATGGCGCAGGCGTTGCCCTCGATAAGGTCGAAATCCTGCGGATGCGTTTCGTCGCCGGGGAAATAACCGTCGGTGCCGGCGGTAAAGCGCAGGTCAAGATCGAGTGTGGCCCAGCCGATACGGTCGGCGGTGTCGCAGTGTAGGTCAAATACGGGATATGCCATGGTTCCTCCGGTTGCAGCGTTTCTTTGCAAACTGTCTTTGAATTGTATGACTAGGGTATAGTTAGCGCCATATGTTCACGGCGGCCCGCGTTGTGCGCCGCCCTTATCACGGAGGTTACCATGTCCAACCAGGGCAAGAAGGTCAAGACCCATTATCGTGGCACGCTCGATGACGGCACGCAGTTCGATAGCTCCTACGATCGCGGTGAGCCGCTGGAGTTCACCTGCGGTGCCGGTCAGATGATCAAGGGCTTCGACGCCGCCGTTATCGATATGCAGGTGGGCGAGAAGAAGTCCGTGCACATTCCTGCTGCCGATGCCTACGGCGAGCACAACCCCGAGATGGTCCTGACCTTCCCGGCCGAGCAGGTTCCCAACATCGAGCAGATCGAGAAGGGCATGAAGCTCTTCCTGTCCACGCCGAGCGGCATGCCTGTCCCCGCCGTGGTCATCGATGTGACGTCCGAGGCCGTGACGCTCGATGCCAACCACGAGCTTGCCGGCAAGGATCTCAACTTTGATATCGAGCTCGTTGAGGTCGAGGACTAGTTGATGTCCGTGGACCTGGTAGCTACGGAGCGCTTGGGAAATCTCAACGACCCGTCCTATGAACTCCTGCTTCGTCGGGAGCTGGGTGGCGTCTTTGAGGTTGACGAGCTGCTACTCGATTGGGACCAGGCTGATGCGCGCCTGTTTGTGGGCGTGACGGAGCTGGGGCGCACGGTGAATGCCCGGCTGGATGCCACTGATGGCGAGCGTCTTGCCGACGGTGACGTGCTCGCTGTCGACCGCACGGGCACGGTGCCCGTAGCGGTTGTCGTACGCCTGCGCAGCGCCGAGGTCTATTTGGTCGAAGTCGACCGCATGGATCCGATTGTGCTCGCACATGCGTGCTGGGAGATCGGCAACATGCATGCGCCGCTCTTCCGGGGTGACTCGGACGAGCATACCGTGCGCATGTATACGCCGGTGCAACCGGTTTTGGGTCGTATGCTCCGGGGCATTGGGGGCGTTCGGCTCTCGGTGGTCGCACGCGAGCTCGATGCCAGTCGACGCTTTGCATCGAGCGCGGCGGATGTTGTTGTGAGCATGGCTTCAGACTTTACGATCGTAAAAAAGACGCGCGGCTAAGCGCGCGTATGCGCAAGACGGGCTTTGAGGGATTGCCATTCAAAGTCCGTCTTGCTGTTGATGAGAGGCTTTGGGGGAAGCATATGGGTCTTGAGGGAATCAAGCTGATCGCCTGCGATTTGGATGGCACGTTGCTGCATCCGGGGGAGCGCGAGCCGCGTCCCGAGGCCTTTGAGCTCATTAATGAGCTGCATCGTCGCGGTATTGTGTTTATGCCGGCGAGCGGCCGTCAATATGCGAGCTTGCGCTATCTGTTTGCCCCGGTGGCCGATGAGCTCGCCTATGTATGCGAAAACGGAGCCCTGGTGATGAGCGAGGGGCGCGCCGTTGTCAAACGTTCCATGGAACGTAGCCTTGCTATGGATATCGCGAATGCCGTGGTCGCCTACCCCCATGCCGACGTAACCCTTTCCTGCGAGGGGCACCTCTACACCATAAGCGGTAACGATGCATTCATCGACCATTTGCATTACGAGGTCCACTGCGATGTGACGGTGGTCGACCGTCCCGAGGACATTGACGAGGATGTCATTAAGATTGCGTTTCAAACGCCCGAGACAGAGCAGCCGGCGGCGTTGGAGTATTTTGCGCGTCGCTTTAGCGACCGGGTCGATGTGATGACGTCGGGAACCGAATGGACCGACTTTATCGGCTTTGATTCAGGCAAGGGGTCCGCGCTTGCCGATTATGGTCGCGCACTGGGGATCTCACCTAACGAAATGATGGCGTTTGGCGATAACGAAAACGATCGCGACATGCTCAACGTGGTGGGCCATCCCTATCTGATGGAGAGCTGCAATCCCAGCATGCGCGGTGTCAATGACCGTGTCCGCTACGTGCGCACGGTCGAAGAAGAGCTGCGTCGTCTACTTGCTGAGTAGGCATGTCCCAAAATCTACCTACAGTTGGGGCAGAGGCCCTCGAAGATGGTGTAGTGCGACGTGACGTTCCAGCCGATTTGCTCGGACGCCTTTGCGTCGAGCTGGGCGTCGAAGGGGAGCGGCACATCGATGACGCGGCTGCACGAGGTGCAGATGATATGTGCATGCGGCTCGATCGTGCGATCGAAGCGGCTGCCGTCCGGCGTCTTGATGGAGAGGATCTCGCCGGCGTCGGCCAAGAGATTGAGGTTGCGGTAGACCGTACCGCGGCTGATTTTGTCATCCTGCGCGCGCACGACGTTGTAGATCTCATCGGCGGTGGGATGGTTATAGCTTTGGCGCACGGCGTCAAGAACCAGCTTTCGCTGCCTGGTATTCCTTCTTTGCACCGCCATGCGCCTCGCCTCTTTTCTATTAACGGTCGTAGGTAAATGATACCTTATTTAGCACACAATACTAATAATGAGGACTGAAGCCGTCTTCATTGGCAAGTGGGGCTCGGACCTGGGCGTCTACGAGGCGAAAACGCGTTCCCATGCGCTCGTAGAAGGCATGAAGCGCCTCGAGATGAGATAGGATGTTTGCCGGAGCTCCCTGTATCTCCATCTCGACTGAGCCGTCTTCCATGTTACGCACCCAGCCGGTGAGTGCGCGTGCCTGCGCGAGGTTGGTGTTGGTAAAGCGAAAACCAACGCCTTGGACTTGCCCCGTCCAGTGCAGGAAGTAGCGCAGGGGAGTGTCTTGAGTGGCCTCGTCGCTTGCGAGCACAGTAAGCCTGCGGCGCAGCTCGAGCTCGATGTTTGATGGTTTTTGAGGCTCTCGACTGCCGCCGGTGACGCTGGAGAAGAACGTATCGAAGAGGCCCATCGCTATGCCTGCTTGACTGAATCGGCGGGGAAGGTAATGCCGGCCTGCTGACGCACGGCATCCATGATGCGCAGCGAGACGAGCGTGACATCGCGGTAGTGGCCGAGCTCATGGCGTCCCGCCGGGGTCTCCCAAATCTCTTCCTTAACGTTATCGATGCCGCCGATGGCGGTGATAAAGTCTGTGAGTTCGTATTCCATGGTGTTGCTCGATTTGGGCAGGTCGAGCACGCGGCCGTTGTCGCCCTGTTCGCGCGGTGCCTCGGTCGCCGAGCCGCGTACGACATCGCCGCGATAGTCGATGCGGACGTTGCGGGGCGTGGACAGATGGTCGATCTGGATAGTGCCACGCTCGCCTTCGATCTGCGAGGGCAGCAGGTCATTCGTAATTTTGGAGTGCGCGAGCTCGACGGAGATGCGGCCACCGCCGTAGCTGGCGAGGATAGAACCGCAGCCGTCGATGGGGCCGTGCGTGAGCTGTCGCGTGGTGGGGTCGAGCAGAGTAGCCATGCTCGTAAGGCCGGAGGGCATGCCGAAAATCTCGACCATGGGCTCGACGGTGTAGACGCCAATGTCCATGAGGGAACCCGATGCCATATTGCAGTCGAAGATATTGGTGGAGCGTCCCGCGAGAATCTCGTTGTAGCGCGAGGAATACTTGCCAAAGCGCAATGAGGCACGACGAATGGGCGCAATCTCGCCCAGGGCGTCCTCGATGGCGTGGAAAGCGGGGTCATGGAGCGGGCGCATGGCCTCGAGGGCCACGACACCTGCTGCCTCGGCAGCGCGGAAGACTTCCAGCGCCTGCGCCTCGGTGGCGCAGAAGGGCTTCTCGACGATGACGTGCTTGCCACCGGCGATGCAGGCAAGGGCCTGCTCGTAGTGAAGTGCGTTGGGGCTGCCGATATAGACGGCGTCGACGTCGGCAGCGGACGCAAGCTCGTCAAGTGCGGTGAAGTTACGCTCGCCGCCGTGCTTAGCGGTGAAGGCGGTGCCGCGATCTGCGTCGCGCGAGAGCGTGCCCACAAACGCGGCTTGGTCGTTGGCGTTGACGACCTGGATAAAGTCGTCGGTAATCATGGATGTGCCGATGGTCGCTATACGCAGCATGTATCCCCCTCGTGCCGTTCGGTTTACAGGATGAGTGTAGCGCGGGAGGACACAAAAGCGTGCGAAAACGCCGTTACAGGTCGCTCTCGTTAAAGCCGGTGTCGATATCGAGGTTGCTGCCGTCGGCCGCCGTGGTGGCAAGCTCGTCGCAGCGCTCGTTGAGCTCATGGCCGGCGTGACCCTTAACCCAGATGAACTCCACCTTATGCTTGCTCTTTGCGGCAAGCAGACGCTCCCACAGGTCGCGGTTCTTGACAGGCTGCTTGTTGGCGGTCTTCCAGCCGCGTTTTTTCCATCCGTCAATCCAGTGCTTGTTGAAGGCGTTGACGACGTACTGCGAATCGGAATGGACTTCGACGTCGCAGGGGCGGTTGAGCGCCTCGAGTGCCACGATGACCGCCATGAGCTCCATGCGGTTGTTGGTGGTCTTGGCGTAGCCGCGCGAAAGCTCAGAGGTGAAGGTCTTGCCGGCGGGGTTGGTGTATTTGAGCACGGCGCCGTAGCCGCCACGTCCCGGATTTGATCGGGCCGAGCCGTCGGTATAGATGATGACCTTCACATGGTTCCTTTCGTTGGGTACGTTTCGCGTGAGTGACCATTGTAGCGCCATGCCCGCCGGGGGCTAGCAATCTACGATTTCTACCCCGTCTTCCGACAGTTGGTTGGCATGGATGATGCGGTTGAGCTCGTCGAGGTATTGCTGCAAGAGGGGAGAGGGTTTGCGGTCGTCATGCATGATGTAGCCCACATGCATCGTCGGGGCGTCTGCCAGGGGGATCGAGGCCATGCCCCACTGCATTTCGCTGGAGAGTACGCCGGTCGACAGCGCATAGCCGTTCGAGGTGATAAGCAGGTTGGTGAGCGTCCCGCGGTCGGATACGCGGATATTGCGGTTGCAGGGAATATAGCTAAACGGTTCCTCGGCGTAATAGAAGGAGTTCGAGGTGCCTTGCTCAAAGCTGTAGCGCGTATAGGGCGTGAGGTCGGCAAGGGACAGCTGAGGGTGGCGTGCGAGCGGGTGGCGTTCGCTGACGAAGACGTGGACCGTCGCGTCGAAGAGGGGATGGAAGCTCGCGCGGGCATCGGCGAAGGCCTTCTGCAGAACGCGGGCGTTAAAATCATCTAGATACAGAATGCCGATATCGCTGCGAAATGCGCGGACGTCGTCGATAATCTGCGATGTGGTGGTCTCGCGCATGATGAACTCGAACTTGCTGTCGCGGCAGCGCTCGACCACGTTGACAAAGGCCTCGACCGAAAACGCGTAGTGTTGGGCCGAAATGGCAAGGCGCGCCTGGGGTGTACCGCCGTCCTCGTAGCGGGCCTCGAGCATGTCGGCCTGCTCTACGACCTGGCGTGCATAACCCAAAAGCTCGGTGCCGTCGTTGGTGAGTGCAACACCGCGGCTGGAGCGCGTAAAGATTTCGATATGAAGTTCCTGCTCCAGGCTTTTGACGGCATTGGAGATATTGGACTGCGCCGTATAGAGGCGCTGGGCTGCGGCGTTGATCGAACCGGACTCTGCCACGGCGATCAAAAAGCGAAGCTGCTGGAGGGTCATCGGCGCCCGTCCTTTCGAGTGTTATCTATAAAACCGATAACAAGTTAGCGCTTTTAAGTGATTGACCGAGGGAAACAATGCCCGTACTATTCAAAACACACAAAGGCGGTAGGTAATTAAGCCGACCATGAGAACGGGATGTCAAAAGGAGGACCGCATATGAACTGCTTACTAAGACGAATGCCGGGCTCCTGTTTGCGCCCGTCGGCGTGATCGGGAGACAGCGACTTACTTCTCTTACTCTTATTTACTTCTATTTGATCAAGGAGATCATCATGAGCCAGTTCATCAACAACCCCGAGCATACCTTTGGTTTCGATACCCTGCAGCTGCACGTTGGCCAGGAGAGCGCCGATCCTGCATCCGACTCCCGTGCTGTGCCTATCTATCAAACCACGAGCTATGTGTTCCGCAACTCCCAGCACGCCGCCGACCGCTTTGGTCTTGCCGACGCCGGTAACATCTACGGCCGTCTGACCAACTCCACCCAGGGCGTCTTCGAGGACCGTATCGCCGCGCTCGAGGGTGGCGTGGCCGGTCTTGCCGTCGCCTCCGGTGCCGCTGCCATCACCTATACCCTGCAGGCACTTGCCCAGGCTGGTGACCACGTGGTCGCCCAGAAGACCATCTACGGCGGTTCCTACAACCTGCTGGAGCACACGCTCTCCCAGTTTGGTGTCGAGACCACCTTCGTCGATGCCCATAACCTGGACGAGGTCGAGGGCGCCATCAAGGACAACACCACGGTCATCTATCTCGAGACGCTCGGTAACCCCAACTCCGACATCCCCAACATCGACGCCATCTCCGAGATCGCCAAGAAGCATGGTCTGCCGGTTGTCGTCGACAACACCTTCGGCACCCCGTATCTGTTCCGTCCGCTGGAGCATGGTGCCAACATCGTCGTCCACTCCGCAACCAAGTTTATCGGCGGCCACGGCACCTCGCTGGGCGGTGTGATCGTCGACGGCGGTAACTTCGATTGGAAGGCGAGTGGCAAGTACGCCCAGATCGCTGAGCCCAACCCCTCCTACCACGGTGTTTCGTTTGCAGAGGCTGCCGGTCCCGCCGCCTTTGCAACCTATGTCCGCGCTATCCTGCTGCGTGACGAGGGCGCCTGCATCAGCCCGTTCAACGCCTGGGTCCTGCTCCAGGGCACCGAGACTCTGTCGCTGCGCGTTGACCGTCATGTCGAGAACACCAAGAAGGTCGTTGAGTTTCTGACCGGTGACAGCCACGTCGCCAAGGTGAACCACCCGAGCCTGCCCGAGCATCCCGACCATGAGCTGTACCAGAAGTACTTCCCCAACGGCGGTGCCTCGATCTTTACCTTTGAGATTAAGGGTGGCCAGGAGGCAGCTTGGAAGTTCATCGATCATCTGCAGGTGTTCTCGCTGCTCGCCAACGTGGCCGACGTCAAGTCGCTCGTCGTGCACCCGGCTACCACCACGCACTCCCAGCTCTCTGCCGAGGAGCTCGCCGAGCAGAACATCACGCCCTCCACGATCCGTCTTTCCATCGGTACCGAGAACGCCGAGGACATCATTTGGGATCTGAAGCAGGCCTTTGCCGCACTGGACGAGTAAGGCGACTTGTGCAAGGACCCCTTGCGACTCGATAGGTATAACTGCATAAAATGCCTGCTCAAGGCGCCTGTGCGAACAATGGTCGCACAGGCGCCTTTTTTGCATAGAGAGGGTGCAAAAACAGGGTTTTTGGCACGCTTTATGCAATCGAGATGTGGAAAACTCCTGTTGAGAGGATGTGAGTTTTACGCAAATGACGTGCGCCTTTTGAGAAAAACCGCAGGTCGCGATTTGCTCGGGGTACTATGCAGCGCGATCGAATCACACGCAGCTCAAACGCAGCAAAAACGCACTACGGAGGTTTCCAGCTACATGAGGATTGATTCACGAAAACCGAAAGCCGCCGCCCTTTCCGCCGCTCTGACCGTGGCACTTTTGACGGGCGCCGGCGCAACTGATGCCCACGCGGCAACACTATCCGATACGGTCGGATCCACGCCGTCCGAGGCGACGCTGATGCAGCCCGTCGACTATCGCGGCGACGGCTTTGGCTCCATGCAGGAGTGGAACGCCTCTATGGGGGCCAAGCGCGATTCCCTGGAGGTCCGCGCCCAGATCATCATGAACATGTACGGTGGCTATGCCACCGATGACGAGCGCGCTGTACTGCAAGGTTGTATCGATGGTGCGGGCAGTCTTTTGACGATGGAGGAGGTCGACGCGAAGTCGGCCGAGCTCGACGAGCTTCGCTCCGCGCTCGAGGATGCTAAGCGCGAGGCGCTCGAGGCTGCGGCTGCCGAAGCCGAGGCCGCTGAGGCCGTTCAGGCTTCGTATTACAACGCCGGCTCCGGCTCGTCTTACGCGTCTGCTGCGTATTACGCGAACGGCTCGGGCCTGACGCGCTCGAGCGGCGTCAATAACTATAACGGTCGTCGTGAGACCTATTACAGCAGCAACGTGCTCTACCATCACCGCACGGGCGAGTGGACTCAGGATTCCGAGGGCTTTTGGCGCGATTCCGATGGTTACTACGTCGTGGCCGCGGGCGATAAGGCTCAGGGCTCCACGTTTACCGGTTCCAAGGGCGAGTGCAAGGTCTATGACTCCGGCTGCGCAGCCGGAACCACCGACTACTATACCGGTTGGTAATCTGCCATAAGCCAATAGGACATGACGGGCGGGCGTCTTTACCGAGCCTTTGGGCAACGTAAGGGCGTCCGTTTTTTGTGCATGCTTGAGCTAACAGAACGCTTACCGTGGCAGTACGCCGCGCATATGGGCGCGGGGCACACTAAGTCACGAGAAACAAAGTCTTTCTCGTGGAGGAAGTGGTTCCATGAACGCTCGAGATGTCGCTATTGCCGTCGTTGCCCTTTTGATCGGATGCCTTGGTCCGACGGCGGTGTTAACTGCCGGCTTGCAGTCCGCTACGGGCGCCGCTCCTGTGATTGTGGGCGCCTTGATTGCAGCGGCGTTGCTGGGAAGCGCCGGCGTGCTACTTTGCCGCGATGACGAGGACGAGGTTCCGGAATCGCAACGCTAACTGTTGTGAGATTGACAGCCGGTCATAGACGAAGATGAAAGCCGCCGCGGGGGAACGGTTCCCTTGCGGCGGCTTTGCTGTTAAGGCTGTTGAATGCGGTGCGTTGGCGCTACCAGCTTTTCTCGATATCGCGGATGCGCCGATAGAGCCAATCGTTTTGCGGCACTTGGATATCGTGTTTGGCTGCGAGGCGGCAGATGGTGCCCGCGAACTCCTCGACTTCGGTCTTTCGTTGTGCGATGCGGTCCTGCGCCATCGAGGGCATACCGGTGGGGTCGATTCCCTCGATGAGGTGCACCATCTGCGTCAGGTCTGCCTCGGTCAGCTCAATGCCCTCGGCATTGGCGACCGCAAGTGTCTCTCGCATGGCGGAGACAAAGCAGCGGCGCTGCTCGGAGCCGGCCTCTGTGGCGCTTCCATACGTTCCGCCGTAGGCCATGCACGTCTGGTTGATACCATCGTTGAGCATGAGTTTGGCCCACATGCGGTGCGCAATGTCGCTCTCGACGGTATGGGCGATGCCGCAGCGTGTGTAGAGCTCGTCGATGGCGGTGACGGTTGCGGGCTCGGTGCCCGCTGCCGCGCCAAAGCGAATCTCGCCCGCATTGGTAAAGGTGAGCTCTCCGTCGAGGAACACGGCATCCATGCCCTGGCAGATGCCCAGGACGGTGTGCTTCCAGCCAAAGCGCTCGGCAATCTTTTGCTCGCTCGTAATGCCGTTGCACAGCGAGGCGATGAGCGTGTTGGGTCCCACGACGCCTGTCTCTTATACACATCTCCGAGCCCACGAGAC
>USHF01000017.1 GCA_900554465.1 uncultured Collinsella sp. | reverse complement strand
ATCTACACGTAAGGAGTCGTCGGCAGCGTCAGATGTGTATAAGAGACAGTCTCTAAACTCGACAGCCTGGGCCGTACCCGCAAAGCACTCGCCTGCATAGGACCCGAATCGCTCGGTCAGGGCAAGCGCGGCGATATCTCGCGTATCCATCCCGCCGGTTGGCACCAGCAGCGCTACGACTTTATTCCGGGTCAAAGCCTCTACAACCGCTGCCACCTCATCGCCTGGTCGCTCTGCGGCGAGAACGCCAATCGTAAGAATCTCCTCACCGGCACGCGCTATCTCAACGAAACGGGCATGCTGCCGTTTGAAGAGCAGATCCTCGGCTACATCCGCGACACTGGCAACCATGTGCTCTACCGCGTCACGCCCATGTACAACGAAGAGGAACTTCTCTGCCGCGGCGTGCGCCTTGAGGCCCAATCGGTCGAGGATCACGGCAAGACGCTGTGCTTCCACGTGTACTGTTATAACCTGCAACCGCATGTGCAGATTGACTACGCCACCGGCAAAAACCAAGCCAACGGGGACTAACCACAATCCATAACCCAAGGCAAAAACCACCACCGAGGGACGGCCCCTTGGTGCTTTTTTCGACAACGGCAATGCCGCATCCTGAACCGAATAGACTCCGCACGGCCTCTATCCCCTACAGCATCGCGCCAAAGTCGCTGATTTCGAACAGACGCCCAAGGCAGCAGAAGCCGCACACTAAATACGTAATTTATTCTTTGCAATTACAATCTCAATAAGTTAACGCTGCAGAACAACGTAAAATAAAGGCAATTTTGCTTCAAAGTAATCAGGAGATACTGTGACCAATCGCGTCAACGACTCATTTATTAAAAAGGACTGTGCCACCCCCATCTATATGCAAGTGGTCGAATATCTGCGCGAGAACATCGCCTCGGGAGCTTGGGAAGAGGCATCCAAAATCCCGTCGGAGGTCGACCTTATGAGCACGCTCGGCGTTAGCCGCGGCAGCATCAAAAAGGCCATTTCAAAGCTTGTTGATGAGGGTCTACTTGAGCAAATTCAGGGAAAGGGAACTTACGTTAAGTCCAAAGACATCTCTTTCCCCCTTACTGAAGGCCTTATCTCTTTCTCCGAGTCTTTAAGCGAGCAGGGCCTTTCTTTCGAAACCAGCATCCTCGATTGCAAAGTTTGCAAATGCGATGAAGACATCTCCAAGCACCTCGGCATTGCCGAAGGCTCCAATTATCTCCATCTTGAGCGCGTACGCAGCGTTGAGGGCGAGCCCGTCATGTTTATCGAGAATAACATCAACATGGCGCTTGTCCCAGGCATAGAGACGGCCGACTTTGTCAACGAGGGCCTTTTTGCGATTATCGAGCGGCTCTCTGGCCACCAGATCGAATACTCGAAGACCTCCTTTGTGGCAAAGCTCGCAGACACCCAACGCGCGAATGCGCTCGGTCTCTCTACGCAATCCCCACTTCTTCAGCAGCTTCAAACAGTCTACCTGGACAATGACTCCGCAATTGAATATGCGCGCGTGTGGCTTAAATCCAGCAGATTTCAACTTGGCACCGTTTTTCAGCGCCGCCATTAAACCTCTTGGGCGCGACAGCGTTGCTCCCAACAAGATTCCAAAACGCAAGAAGGCGAACCCGTGGGTTCGCCTTCTTAGTAAGCGGATTTAGTCCAGCGCGTCAAACAGCTCTGTAAGCAACGCCGCCCTGTCATCCGTAATCGCCAGGGCGCTCGAAATGCCGGTACCCTGCGCGCCAAGCCCGATCAGGCGACGAACATCATCTCCACACCTGATTCCCGCTCCCTCCATGATAACGATGTCGGGATTAATGGACCGAACGGCGGCAATGGTCTCTGCGATGTAATCATCACCGCTTGTATGACCCGTACCCACCAGGCTGCTCGGCTCGCAAAGAATCACATCCGGGTTCATTGCTGCAACCGCCTTGGATTCGGTGACACTATCGGCCGCAACAATGGTTAGAATCTCAAGCTCACGAGCGCGATCAATCGTTGCCGCCAGCTTGTCAACGGCCAGGGGGTGTGCCGTGTGATTAAGAAAGACAGCTCGAACTCCCGCGCTCTTAAGCGACTCAAGAGGCGTCAGTCCCATTCCCTTTCCATCGCCGATGAGATCGGCGTGCTGCGCCGTTGGAATTGCAAATTTCAGATCCTTTGCAACCGCGCAGAGCTCAGGAACGGGGGCGGTCCAGAAAATCGAATGATTTCGCCCTTTTGCAATCTCATCCGTAAGGTGGGCCGCTGCGATCGAATCGTCGCCAAGCAGATAGGTCTTAGGACTGACCGTAAAAAGTGGCAGTTTTAAATCGGAACGTTTCAAGGGAACACGTCCTTTCCGACTAATACATGGCCTGCCAAACCGAGCGAGCTAGCTATTAAAGCTGATCTCAATGCCGGCCTCCAGTTTGGGAAGCGTGCTGGGCGCCACGAGAACAGTTCCGGGAAGCAGCTCTCGCTCACCATCGAACGCAATGGTCAGATGACCGAGTCCTCCCATGTTCTTATTTGCGGCCTCACCAAACTCCTTAATCGTGTAGACCTGGTCGCCGATAGAGATAGTGCCGCCCTCGACGAGCACGTTATTCTCCGTGGGGACCCCATCGTGAACGACGCAAATGTCACGCAACTCCGCAGGAGCAGTCGGGCCAAACAAGACCACCATCTTCTCGTTGAGAAGTTCCTCAACAAACGAGCCAATCTCAGTGACCGTAACCTTGTACATTTGATTTCTCCTATCTTAGTTACGCTGCAGACGCAGTCATCGACCTGTCAATAACACGAATAGCCTGGGCAAAAGCATCGTGATAGCTTTCGTTGGCCAAATGGTCCAGAGCCGTTTCGATATTCAGCCCCAGCATCTCGCCCATCTCCGAAAACTCCGGTTTGAGGGAGAGGCCCTTGAGCTCATAGCAACCGGTAATCACGCCGTCATGATCCGTCAGAATCATCACAAACGCTTTTCGGCTAAAGCTAACCTTGCACATACCCGTGCCCAAGTATCCCTCATGATCACGAGCGTGCTCATGGATAAGGATGCGAACCTTCCTCCAATAGCGATACTGGGTAAATGTCCCAGCAAGCCACACAAGGATAAAGAAGGCTATTGTAATGAGCGCGTTGAGCATAGCAGGCCTTTCCCTCTCAAAGCATTCAGTTTACAGGCCGAAGGACAGTACGTAGGCAAGAACAATCTGGATCGGGGTAGTGATCAGCTTACCAAACAGGAACGCAGGGTAACCGATCTCGATCGTCTCGGGCTTTGCCTCCATGAGGGTCATGCCAACGGGGGCAAAATCGGAACCAACCTGGCAATTGACAGCAAAGAAGCCGGGAAGGGCAAAGTTGGCAGGAATCGTGCCGTTGGCGATCTGGTTGCCAACGAGGACGGAAAGCACGGAGGCGATGATTGCGCCCGGGCAGATCAACGGCGAGAGGGACGGAATCGAGCAGAACATGCCGATCGCCAGCATGCCGGGCAGCGAGCCCGCGAGAGGCGTAAGGACGCCAGCGAGAACGTTTGCGAAGCCGGTATAGTTGATGATGCCAATCAGAACCGAGACGAACGCCATGAAGGGGATGATGTTGCGGATAACATCGTTCACGGTATCGCGCGCAGCCTGGTAGATGATGCTGATAACGCGGCCGACACCGGTGCCGATCTTGGAGACAACGTCCATGAAGCCGTTAGACTCCTTGGATGCGAGCTCGGCACGTCCCTCAGCGATCTTGGCGTGGACGTTTTCCTTCGTCGTCTCCTCGTGTGCCTTCTCGGCCTTTACCGGCTCAGCGGGAACATCGGCCGCATCGGCAAGGACGATGCAATCGGGATTGACGTCAGATGCAAAGAGATCCTCGGTGATGAACTGGGCCAGAGGACCAGACGGAGAACCGGGCTTGATGTTCAGCGTCTTAAGGCCCATCTTGGGATAGGTGCCGCAGCGAGCCACGCCGGCGCAGTCGATGACAACGGCGCATGCCTGATCGGTCTCGATCGGGTCCTTAAACTGGTCGTGCGCCTCGGCGCCGGTAAGCTCCGCAATGCGAAGGGCGACCGGGCTGATGCCACCCAGGGTCACGCTCAGAACATAAGGCTTCTCGGCCGTGGGGGTAATGATGAGGGGACCGCCCCAACCGTTGCCGCCGTGGGACGCCTTTACGCTTTTGAATTCACTCATGATTTAGACTCTCCTTTTGCGCTGAACTACTAGGCGGCAAGCTTAGCTTCGTTGCGCTTCTTCATGATGAGGTACAGCTTCTCGGTGACAATGCCCTTGATCAGGCAGACGATTAGACCAACAATGAGGAAGCGGATAGCAAGCTCGGAGGAGTTCTTTCCCAGTGCCTCGTAGCCGGCCGAGATACCAAGCCAAACAAAGAGCTCGGAAGAGTTAGCGTGCGGGAAAAGGCCAACGATGGGGTGCATCATGGACACGACCGCATCGTAGAATGCGGGCTTGTAGTCCTCCTCGACAAACACACCAAAGGTGTATGCCATCGGATTGCAGAGGAAGAAAGTGCAAAGGAACGGGATGAGGGTATAGCGGAGAACTGCATACTTGGTGCACTTCTTCATGAACCCATAGACACGCTCCTCGCCGATCAGCTGGATGACTGCCTTGATCGTAAGGATCAGGCAGATCAGCATGGGGATCATGCCCGTAATAAACGAGGCAAACTGATCACCAGCCGCATTAAACAGGCCGGTAAAGCCCTCCGCAAGGAAGATAAGGAAATCGTTTACTGCTCCCATTTTCATTCTCCTTAGTTAATGTTCGTTACTTCTATCGTTCTACCTGAGCGCCCCTCCTCCTTTTCAATCGGCCATATACGCTCATGGTTGTCTACGGTTGTCTATATCTTACAAAGGGACCGCTCTTCGAGTTGCCCTCTCGCATTCCTTTCGGTGAACGGTAGATTTTACAAGACAAACGGCTACACGCTATTTAGCTCATAGATAATTTGGAGTGCCTCAAATATACGCATATACCTGCTAAAACGCGCGTCGTAGAGCTCATGGGCCCTGTCGTTTTTTTCAATGGAATCGAGTTTTCTGCAGACCCCTGCGGCAACCGCCGTCAAGTCTTGGCCGCGAGAAGCCGAGAGAGCCAGCAGCGCCGCGCCCTGACCGGCGCCGGAGGATTCCATCCGCACCATATCGACCCCCAACACGTTGGAGAGCGTTTGCGCCCAAAAATCGTTCTTGGCCCCTCCTCCAACGAGCCTGATGCTGCGCCACTCTTCCGAATGGTCCACGGACTCCTTGAGCTCCCTTAAGGCATACGCCGTGCCCTCCATCAGAGCCCTTTCGAGCTCGGAACGAGTCGTGTCAAGATCAAGCCCCAGAAAGGCACCGCGTACCGACGGGCAACCGTGCAGGACTTTTTCTCCCGATAGATGGGGGTAGAACATGAGATCCCTCATGTCGTAGAAGGGGTCCTCGACGGCCTTGTCCTCCAAATCGTAGGACTCACTGCTTAGAATCTGCCCGTACCACCATTCCTTGGCACCGCCGCACGATCTGATACTCAGCTGAATTTGGGTCTTAAGGGTATTTCCCCACTTGAACAACACGGGCTTGCCAACAGCCGGAAGGTCAATTCCCTCAGATGAATACATCAGCACGCCGCTTGTTCCAAGTGAGATGGTGTGGACGCCCTCCAAAAGGCATCCCGTGCAGATCGCTGCCGCGGGATTGTCGCCCGTTCCCCTCACGATCATGGCACCTGCGGGAATTCCCGTCTCGCTTGAAGCTCTCTCAACCACGGTCCCAATTACGGCATCAGAAGGCTCGACAACGGGAAGCAACGACTCGGGGATTCCAAAATGCTCGCAGACCTCACCGATCCAAGCTTGCCTCTCGTTATCGTAGAGCCCTGTTGTCGAAGCCCCGCAATAGTCCGTACCAGCACGCCCGCCAAACTTGAGAGCAATCCAATCTGAAACCGAAAGAAACACTTCGCTCTTTGAAAGGCCCTCAGGATTATTCTTAGCTATCCATGCAAGGTTAATCGCCGGAACCCCAGTCGAAAGAAAGCTGGCGACCCTAGGATAGCCCGCAGACAGCGTCCACTGCTTCTCGGTAAAGACAGCGTCAATCGTGCGCTGGTCGTTCCACATTATGGCGGGACACGTTGGCACCCCATCGGCATCGATCAAGACCGTCGTGTGCATCTGCCCGGTAGCGCCAACGCCTTTTATTAGAGACAGGTCAACTTTCTCTCCAAGCAGGGAGCATGCAGAGCAAATGGCGATCCACCATGTCTCGGGATTGATTTCCCGCCAACCGGGATGAGGCTCAGAGTACTCGTAAGCCTCGCTCGCAGTCGCGACAACTTTTCCGCCTTCATCAATGCACGTGAGCTTCACCGATGACGTGCCCACATCGACACCAAGGTAGAGCGCACCCATTATCGCCTCATCCATGTTCGTAATTCCGCGCTACTCAGCGATGCCGTTGATGGCGCGCGTCGTCTTGTAAGCAACGTCCGCAACTGCCTTACGTGTATCAATCAGTACCTTGGCGAGATTATGCTCGTTGTTGTTTGCCTCGTACGCCTTGCCAACCGTCGTGATGTAGGCCTTGCGCAGGTCGCTTGCGATGTTGATCTTGGACATCTTGTGTGGCTGCATAGCGTGGATGGTCTCATAGGGAATGCCCGAGCCACCATGAAGAACGAGGGGACACGGAGACACCTCGGCAAGCTTCTCAAGCAGCGGCAAATCGATGCGCGGCGTATCCTCAAGGCCGTGAACGTTGCCGATAGACACGGCCAACAGGTCGCAGCCCGTGCGCTCCACAAACTCGCAAACCTGATCGGGGTCGGTCTTAAGATCCGCCTCGGAAACATGATCGTCTTCTTTGCCCTTGATGGCACCGAGCTCAGCCTCAACGGGCACGCCGTAGCAATGGCAGTAGTCAACTGCCTGGCGCGAGAAGCGAATGTTCTCCTCAAAGGGCAACGCGGCACCGTCGATCATAACGGAGGTAAAGCCGGCCTGAACCGCCTGTCGAACATCCTCGAGCGTCTTGCCGTGGTCAAGATGCAGACACGTGGGAACGATATAGTCCTCCGCCGCGCGTTTAACGATAGAGGCAATCATGCCGTAATCGGAAAGCTTAACGTTGGTAGGGGCGATCTGGAGGATGCCCGGCATGCCGGCCTTCTGCAATCCGTCCAAGATACCCAGGGTCATCTCCATATTGGTCGTGTTATATGCGGGAAGGAGCCATCCGTTCTTGCGTGCAATCTGGATCAGCTCAGTCGAAGTTACAACTGCCATGATTCCTCCAACCGGGTTACGGCAATTCGAGTTGAGTTTACGTTCCAGATACTTATATAGACGTCTATGTACCTGTTTATAGACGACTATATACCTTTTTGATTCTTGCGCATAGCATTAAATGTCTCGAATTAGAAAAAGGGCTGCCGAGAAACACTCGACAGCCCATCGTTCAACCTGTTTACCCCAATGTTCCGCTTGCCAGCATGTCGACAACATCATTAAGGTTCAGGACAATCGCCGTGGCTAATCTTTCCATCTCTTCTGTTGGCTCGGAGAGATCAGGGACCATGACGGTGTGAAAACCTCCTGCAAAGCCCGCGCGCACCCCGTTATAGGAATCCTCCAAGACGAGGGATTTTTGCGGCGGCACCCCTAGCTCGTCCGCCGCTTTTAAAAAGACGTCAGGATAGGGCTTGGCATGCTCGACCTCGATACCAGAAACGATCGAATCAAAATATGGAAGTATTCCTCCCCTTATCAGGTTGGCCTTGATCATCTCCCTGCTCGACGAGGAGGCAACCGCCATCGGAATCCCTTCAGTCTTGAGATACTCGAGAAGCCTATCCAATCCAGGTTTTTTCTCTGCGCCATGGGCCAATGCTTCATGGGCTATTTCGTAAAAACGATCAACAAATGCCTTGGGGTCGACTTCGTCACCATACCATTCGTGAATAATGGATACGGCCTCGGCTCCATTGGTTCCGCGCATGGCGTCCGCAAGGCCCTCCATGCACTCAACCCCAAACTCGATTGCGGTCTTAGGCCAACAAGAAGCCCAGATAGGCTCGGTGTCAAACATAAGCCCATCCATATCGAAGATAACCGCCTCGTACATATTGCCTCCCTGTTCAAGTAGACGTCTATATACGTTTATTCTAGCAAAGGAGGACTTTTCTCTACTGCAACGGCACAAAAAGGTGCCCGCCCCACAGATGCTGGGGCGGGCACCTCGCCCGCCAAAAAAGCCGCCACAACGGAACTACCCCATCGCGGCGGTTTTTTATCATCTAGTTACTTGGCGCGACCCTCCTCATAGCGCTCGACCAGCTTGGCCTGAACGTCATAAGGCACCTGCTCGTAGCCAGCGGGCTTCATGGTAAAGTCGCCCGTGCCGCGCGTGATAGAGCGCAGACGCGTCGAATAATCCGTCAGCTCGGCCAGCGGCGCCTGGGCAATGACCACGGTATCGCCGCACTCGTCGGTCTCCATGCCTGTCACGCGACCGCGCGAGGCCGAGATGTCGCCCATCACGGCGCCAGCATAGCTCTCGGGGATCGTCACCGTGATTTCCTCGATAGGCTCCAGCACCACCGGATCGGCATCGGCGCACGCCTTGCGCAGGCCGATGCGGGCCGCCGCGCGGAACGCCATCTCGTTGGAGTCGACGCTGTGATACGAGCCATCGTACACAGCCACGCGAATGCCCGTGAGCGGGTAGCCGGCGATGATGCCGTCCTTCATGGTCTCCTGAACGCCCTTGTCCACGGCGGGGATGAGCGAGCGCGGGATGCGGCCGCCCACGACCTCGTCCACAAACTCATAGCCGTCACTCGTGCCGTCGGGCCCAATAAGCGGCTCCACACGCAGCCAGCAGTCACCATACTGGCCGGCGCCGCCGGTCTGCTTCTTATGACGACCCTGGGCACTTGCCGTGCGGCGGATGGTCTCGCGATACGGGATACGGATCGGCACGCTCTTGGCAGCGACCTTGGTGCGGTCCTCCAGACGATTGAGCAGGACCGAAACCTGTGCCTCGCCCACCGCCGAGATAATGGTCTGGCCGGTCTCCTCGTCGCGGTCGATGTTCATGGTCGGATCGGCCTTACAAGCCTTCTCGATAAACGTGTAGAGCTTCTCTTCGTCCCCGCGATTCTCGGCCTCGATGGCAATGCGGTACTGCGAGTTGGGGAACTTAAACGCCGCAGCCTCGACCTTGCCGGTAATGGAGAGCGTGTCACCCGTCTCGGCCGCCAGCTTGGGTGCCGCGATGATGTCACCGGCATAAGCGTGGCCAACCTCGGCCATATCGCGGCCGCACATCACATACAGGTGAGCCAGACGCTCGCCCTTGCGCGTGCGCGCATTGACGAGCTCAAGGCCCGGCTCAAGCGTACCCGTCAGTACCTTGATAAAGCTGATGCGACCCTGCTGCGGATCGGCCAGGGTCTTAAACACAAACGCCACCGGGCGGTCGTCGTCACTCGAGATCTTGAGCGAATCGCCGTCGATAAGCGGCATCTCACCGTAGTCGGTCGGCGCCGGGAAGTACGTGGCAATGTCGTCCATCAGCGAGTTGACGCCCTGCTCCTTAATGCAATCGCCCGCAAAGACCGGCACAAAGATGCGCTCGGCGATCGCCTTCGACAGCAGGCCTTCAAGCTCCTCCTGCGTCAGCGTCTCCTCGCCTTCCAGGTACTTCATCATCAGCTCGTCGTCGGCCTCGGCCACCAACTCGCACAGATGGTCATGGGCTTCCTCGGCCTGGGCACGATACTCCTCGGGAATCTCCGACTCAACGGCTTCGGTGCCATTGCAGTGGCGCGCCTTCATGCGCACCAGGTCGATGATGCCGTCAAAGTCCTCGCCCTCGCCCCAGCCCAGGGTCACGGCGCCCAAGCGTGTACCAAAGCGCTCCTGCAGCAGTTCCATGGTGGACGCAAAGCTGGCCTCGGGACGCGACAGGCGGTTTACAAACACCGCACGCGCCAGACGCAGGTCCTCGGCGGCATACCAGAGCTTAACCGTCGTAGGCTGCGGGCCGGCCTCGGCGTCGACAACAAACAGAGCCGTCTCGCAGACGCTCATCGCGGCATAGGCGTCGCCGATAAAATCGGGATAGCACGGGGCATCGAGCACGTTGATGCGCGCGCCCTTCCAGTCGATCGGCGCAATGGTCGTCGAGATGGAAAATGCACGCTTGACCTCTTCGGGGTCATAGTCGAGCGTGGGCTTGGTGCCGTCGTGGCCGCCCAGGCGGGCGGTCTTGCCGGAAAGGTGGAGCATGGCCTCGGCGAGTGAAGTCTTGCCCACCCCGCCTTGGCCTACGAGCACCACGTTCCTTACGTTACCGGTCTTGGGAGCACCCATGATGACCTCCTTGCAGGGCCGCGCGCAATGCGCGACGCCAACGGGGAGAGTTCGCGGTCGGTGCCGTCCTGGGAGCAGCATGGTCGGCAGCCGAGCCGACTCACCCTCCAAATGTCCTATGCCACCACCCTACCCTCACGGGTGACTGTCCATGCACACCTTTCGGCGCACGTGTGAATACAGGCGGCGAGAGGAAGAGACAAGCTTGTGAGGCGATTATTGAACCCCGTCGATGCAAACAAAAAGCCGCCACAGACCGTAAGACCTGCGGCGGCTTCGCCTTAATTAATAGTTGAGTAAATACCTGAGCCTATCCCTCGATACGGCTCAAGAACTCACGTGTGCGCCGCTCGCGCGGATGGTCTATGACCTGCTCGGCAGGCCCCTCCTCGACAATGCGACCGCCGTCCATAAAGACCACGCGGTCGGCAACATCGCGTGCAAATTGCATCGCGTGGGTCACGATTACCATCGTCATATTCTGCGCCGCCAGGTCCTTAATGACACGCAGCACCTCGGCCGTCAGCTCGGGATCGAGCGCTGAAGTCGGCTCGTCAAAGAATAAGATTTCCGGATCGAGCGCCAGGGCGCGGGCAATACTCACGCGCTGCTGCTGACCGCCCGAAAGCTCACACGGCACCTTGTTCTCGTTGCCCGTAAGCCCCATCTGCGCGATCAACTCACGCGCACGCGCCTCTGCCTGCTCGCGCGGGCGCTTGAGCACGCGGATCGGCGCGTCGATGATGTTTTTCATCACCGTATAGTGCGGGAACAGATTGTAGTTCTGGAATACCAGACCAAAACGCGAACGCGCTTGCTTGGGAACATCTCCCTTCGCATAGACCGCGCCCGATCCCGCATCCGTCGCAACCGCAAGGTCGCCAAACGAAAGCGAGCCGCCGTCGAGCGTCTCGAGCAGCGTGGCGCAGCGCAGCAGCGTGGACTTACCGCCGCCCGAAGGTCCGATAATCGCCACGACCTCACCGCGCTTGACCTCGAGTGAGATATCCTTGAGCACCTCATTGCCGCCAAACGCCTTACGCGCGCTTTCGATTTTCATCACTGAGTTAGTCATGATAATAGTCCAGCTTCTTTTCGGCGGCGCCCAGCAGCATCTCGACCACAAAGTTAAAGACCCAGTAGATCAACGCCGCAATCGCAAACGGCACCATGCTCACCTGCGAGGCGACCAGCGCCTTGGCGGTCGAGAACATCTCACCCACACCAATGGCAAACGCCAGCGACGTGTCCTTGACCAGTGTGATGATCTCGTTGCCCATCGCCGGCAGAATACGCTTAGCGACCTGCGGCATCACGATATACAGAAACGTCTGCATGCGCGAGTAGCCCAGCACCTCAGCAGCCTCGTATTGACCGCGCGGAATGGACTGCAGGCCCGAGCGATAGATCTCGGCAAAGTAACCGGCGTAGTTGATGATGAACGCCACGACACACGCCGTCCACTTGGAATCGGGCGTAAGCGAAATGCCGAACACGTAGTACGGGGCAAAGTAGATGGCAAACATCTGCAGCATGAGCGGCGTGCCACGCATGACCGAAATGTAGATGCGCGCAATCCAGCGAAGCGGCGCGATCTTACTCATACGCATAAACGCCACGGGGATTCCCAACGGAATCGATCCGAGCAGCGTCAGCACAAACAGCTGCAAACTGACCAAGAAGCCCTGGCCAAGCATCTGCATCATGACCTGAATAGACATTATTTCAAAACCCAATTATCGAAGGAAAGGCCGTAGCTCGCATACTTATCGCACAAGTCCTTGACCGTGCCGTCCTCGTAGAGCGCCTTGAGCGACTCGGTTACAGCATCGGCCGACTTGGTGTCACCCTTCTTAAAGCCGACGGCATAGTGCTCGCTAGACAGCGGCTTATCAAGCTGCGTATAAGCATCGGGCTTGGCGGCAAGCTGATACTGGGCAATCGAAAGGTCGCATGCCACGGCATCGACCGCGCCGCTCTCGAGCTGCATAAAGGCTGTGTTGTACTCACCGATGGTATCGAGCGTGGCAAACGTCGCGGCCAGATCCTTCTGGTCGCCCTCGAGCACATCCTGTGCGGCGGAATCGGTCTGGGTAATCACGGTCTTGCCGGCAAGATCGTCCCAGCTCTTGATACCCGCGTCCTTCTTGACCACGAGCACCTGCTCGTTGAGCATGTACGGCTCGGAGAACGTGTAGTCGTCCTCGCGACCCTCCATGGTAAAGCCGTTCCAGATGCAGTTGATGGCACCCGAGTTGAGCAGCGTATCCTTGGCATCCCAATCGATGGCCTCGTATTTGACCTCCCAGTCCTGCTTATCGGCAACGGCCTTGGCCAGATCAAGGTCAAAGCCCGTATATTCGCCGTCATCGCCCACAAAGCCGTACGGAGGATAGGACTTGTCAAAGCCCACCACAAGCTTTTTGGACTCCGCGGCACCCTTCGTATCCTTGGCCGCGGCAGAGCCGGCAGCAGAGCCCTTAGCGGCACCGCCGCCACAACCGACAAGACCAAGGCCGAGCACCGTGGCGAGCGAGCCGGCTAGACCAACAAACTGACGACGAGACATATCGGTATTCATGGTATTCCCCCTTGGTGGCACTTTAGTTAAGTAAAGTGAGTCATGTAACGTTCAGAATCATACACTTTACCTTGATAGAGTACAAGGGAGTATTTGCCCGCCGGGTGCCGGGGCAGGGGTTAAGTTTGCTGCTCTACAGTCCTGCTCACGACGGAGAGCACATTAAGTGCTCTCCTGTTCGTGCGGAATTCGCGACAAACTTAACCCCAGCCCCGGCACCCGGCGGGCAAACGTCGTTGGGCTTATCACTAACATGAAATGGGTGCTTGCATATCGTCCGCTAGCTTGGCACGGTACAATGCTTTCAGATTTCAATTTGTAAATTAGTGGGGTTAATTCATGGCAGAATCTCGTGCGGAGCGTAGGGCTCGTCGTGCTTTGATCGAAGCGACTGAAGGGTCGGAGGAGAAAAAATCTTCTAAGAAATCCAAGTCGTCTCAGGATGCGAAGGGCAAGGCTAAGGCCAAGCGCCCCAGTTCTCGTCGGAGCGAGGACAAGGCATCTCAGACTCGCTTCAAGCGCTCGCATAAAGATCCGGTTCCGTCTGCGCGCAAGGCTGTGGATCCCAAGTCCCCCTGCTCCATCATGAAAGCTTGTGGTGGGTGCACGGCGCTCAATCGTCCTTATAAGAAGCAGCTGGCGGCCAAGCAGGCTGCTATGGAGGAGCTGTTTGCTGAGCTCTGCGAGCGCGAGGGTATTGCCGTTGATCCCATTCGCGGTATGGGCGTTACCCTGGGCGACCCGGGCAAGTATCCTGCGCCGCGCGGTTTTCGCCATAAGGCCGCCACTCCCTTTGCCCCCGGTAAGGAGGGCGCTGTCCGCTGCGGTTTCTTTGAGCGCGGCACGCACAAGATCGTTGCCGTACCCGAGTGTCCTGTCGAGGCGCCGGGTGCCCGTCAGATTCTCAACGGCATCGCGCATGAGGCCGAGCGTCTGCACATTCCCGCCTTTAACGAGGACAAGCATCTGGGCTTGCTCCGCTATGCCGTCGTCCGCTGCGGTTGGCGTACCGACCAGATTATGGTCACCCTCGTGACCGCTCAGCGCGACTTGCCGCATGCACAGGAGTTCTTTGAGGCTGTCGCCGCACTCGATCCGCATATCGTCACCGTTGCCCAAAACATCAACGGACGCCCCGGTAACGCCATCTTGGGTGAGGAGACTCGTATCGTCTATGGCGCCGAGTGCATGCGCGACCAGCTGCTCGGTTGCGAATTCGATATCTCCCCTACCGCGTTCTACCAGACCAACCCGCAGCAGACCGAGCTGCTCTACCAGCTCGCTATCGATGGCATGGATCTGCGCCAGGACGATGTGCTTATGGATGCCTACTGCGGCAGCGGCACCATCGGTCTTTGCGCAGCTAAAGAAGCCCAGAACAAGGGTATCGGCATCATGCTGCTCGGAGTGGAGCGCAACCCGGCGGGCATTGCCGACGCACGCCGCAATGCCGAGCTCAACGGCCTCACCCGCAGCGCTTGGTTTATGGCCGACGACGCCACCGATTACATCC
>USHF01000016.1 GCA_900554465.1 uncultured Collinsella sp. | reverse complement strand
TACACGTAAGGAGTCGTCGGCAGCGTCAGATGTGTATAAGAGACAGCTCGATATCGGTACACACGCACGTAAATCGCATGGGGCAGGCGCGATACGCCTCCAAGTCGATGGGATCGCGCTCGATAGGCACCTCGTGATAGGCAAAATCGGCATTGAACATATCGCCGGTTCGCAGCCAGCTGGTCACGCTCGCATAGCGCTTGTCGGCGCAATAAGCCTTGTTGTAACGAATGGCACGGCCGATCTGGCGCGATTTAAAGTTGTAGCCAAACGCCGCGCCCGCCGAGACACCCACCATATGGTCGCAGGTCAAACCGCGCTCCATCCAAACGTCGAGCACGCCCGCCGTATACATACCGCGGTAGCCGCCTCCCTCGAGCGCAAGCCCCACCGTGCGCGTCGTATCCGGCTGTGCCATGTGACCATCTCCGTTCCTGCGTTTTAAAACGGGACAAGTATACCCGTCAACATATATCGACTCAGTCGCATTTTTCATGCGCACCCAGGCGTTGCCGTTTGGCGAATAATAGCCGCCCACAGCATGTGCGCCTATATATAATTGTGCACTGTTGTCTATACTACTCAGCTGTTATCAACAGCGAACATTAGCCGGCAAAGTAACTCAACAACGCAGCAAGGCGGGGGCCTGGATACACGCAAGGCGCCGAGCAACGACGCGTGTACACTACGAGCTCGCCCGACGCCATCCGCCCCGACCTCAGAAAGCCGCTTACAACATGGACACCGCCAGCAATTACACCGAAACGCTCGAAAAGACCGTCCGCGACCTTCTCGAGCGCCAGGATGATCTGATTAGGACGGCCTTTACCAACCAGCTCACCGGGCTTGGCAACCGCGGCGGCTTTGCCCGTTCCCTAGAGGAACTCTGGGGGCAGGAACTGCCCGTCACCATGGCGTTTATCGACATCGATAACCTTAAGCACTGCAACGACATCTTTGGACATGACGAGGGCAACCGCTATATCTTGCAGGTAAGTCTCTATCTCAAGCTGTATATGAAAGTGGACGAGGCGGCGTTTCGCATAGGCGGCGACGAGTTTGCCATCCTGTCTACGATTGCGACCGAGGACGACCTCGCCGAGCGCCTGGAACACTGCCGAACGGTCCTACTCAAAAACAACGATTCCGAGATGCCTCACTCGTTTAGCTACGGAGTGTCGCACGCCGACCCCGCCCTGGGTGAAGTCTCCAATCGCATGACACTCGATGCCGACCATCGCATGTACGACTACAAGCTACGCCATGCCATGCATCTTGATCGACGCAATATCGCGCAAGTCCACACCGACGACTTCGAAATAAGCGATCGCGTTTTTGACGCCTTTTCGATGCTCAACGAAGGCCGTTATTGCTTTATCGAGAACTTGGACAAACATCGCACCCTATGGTCACAAGGCGCCCTGCGCGATCTCGGTCTTCCTTCTGAGCATGTAGACAACTGCCACGATTACTGGAAAACGCGCGTCCACCCCGATGACCTTGAGGCCTACATCAACGACATCGACCAAATCTATAATGGCTCCAAACACCGCCGCGTCATGCAGTACCGCATGCGCAATGCCGCGGGCGACTACGTCCTCTGCCGCGCTCGCGGGTTTCGCATCGACGGCGACGGAAATACCCCCTCGCTCTATGTCGGCGAACTTGTTAACCACTCACTCGCCGAGACCGTCGACGCCGCCACGGGCCTCGGAACGCAGCGTATGCTGATCAACGCTATCGATGCCTGCCGTCGCGACCGTTGCGAGACGGGGCTTATAGCGGTCCGCGTTTGTGGCACGGCAAAGTTCAACGAGCTCTACGGGGCCGAGGCTGTCGACAACATGCTCGCCGAATACGCAGGCCGCATGCTATCGATCACCCGCGGCAGAAGTCGCGTCTTCCGCTCGCGAAACGCCCAGTTCGTCGTGCTCAGCAACGATCTGGACCACGAGGCATTCGAGCAACTGACCCATCATCTTAAAGAGGCCGTTTTCGCTCCTGTTCGAATCGCGAACGACACCATTACCCCCGTCTGTCTTGTCGTCCCGGCCTTTTACGAGCGCTTAATCAATCAAGCGACCGCTGTTTTAGGCGAACTCGACCGTCGTCTTCGCGCCGCCGGCGGGCTTGCACCCAACGACAGCCTCCCCATACCCGAGATTGAGCGTAAAAGCGCCGTCGCCGAACGCATCGATACGCTCACGGGCCTCTATCGACCCAGCGAGTTTATGCGGCGTGCCAACGCATTTCTTAAGACAAGGCGCGACGCCGCTTGGTGTATCGCCACCGTCGACATGGGTCATATGCGACTGTTCAACGAATGGCACGGACAGGCCGAGGGCGACCGCGTGCTCGCCGATGTGGGCACGGTCCTCAAAGACATCGAGAATGCCGAGATGGGCGTCGCAGGATACTGGGGCCAAGACGACTTTTGCATTCTCATCCCCTTTGAGCACAACACCGTCCATCAAATCTATAACCGCGTTCGCGCCGCCGTGGCCAAGCATGATGACGGCGTGGGTTTCTGGCCGTCCATGGGCGTTTGCCCCATCGACCCCAACGAGGAAATCACCATCGACGCGCAGGCCAAGGCCATGTTTACCAATCGGCGCGCCAAAAACGATTTTAAGGATCGCATCGCCGTCTTTCGCCCCGAGGAATACAAGCGCGAGGTGGCGTTTCACCGCACCCTCACCGAGTTCCAGTATGCGCTCTCAAACGACCACATCACCTACTACCTGCAGCCCCAGGTTGATATGGAAACCGGCGAGATCATTGGCGCCGAAGCACTCACCCGCTGGATTGACAAGGACGGCTCTCTCATTTCGCCCGCAACGTTTATCCCCGCACTCGAGGAAAGCGGCTTTGTGGTGACGCTCGACAAGTACATTTGGCAGGGTGTCGCCTCGTGGCTGCGCGGGCGCATCGATCGAGGACTTCGCGTGGTTCCGGTCTCGCTTAATGTGTCGCGCGTGGACATTCTTGCCTGCGACGTTGCCGAGCATATGGGGGCGCTTGCCGCCCAATACAACCTGCCGCCCGAGCTCATGCGCATCGAGATCACCGAGACGGCTTATACGGGAGAGTCCGAAGCCGTGGACAAACTGACAGCCGACTTGCACACCCGCGGCTTCTCGACCTATATGGACGATTTTGGCACCGGTCAGTCCACGCTCGCGATGCTCAAGAACGTCAACGTCGACGTCATCAAGCTCGACCGCACCTTTGTGCCCACCGACCGCGATCAAGGCCGCAGCGCGCAGATCGTGTCATCGATGCTCGAGATGGCGCAGTCGCTCCATCTGCCCATTGTAATCGAAGGCGTCGAGACAAATGAGCAGGCAAACATACTACGCCACATGGGCGCCCGCTACGCTCAGGGCTTCCTCTACTACCGCCCCATGCCGGCGAATGATTTTGAGGCATTGCTCGATGGTGGCAAAAACAACTGATACGCTCGCGCGCAAAACACCACCGCCGAAGGGGACATTTGTCTCCATTAGCTAACTTATATCCCCAATTCAAACCGAATTGGGGATATGATACAAACCGTTGTTCTGCCCAAGGAGGTTATTCATCATGAACGAGTCATATCGCTTGGGCGAGCAATCGATTATTGCCTATCTTCAGCGACTTGCGAATGGTGTCTCGACCGCCGAACTCGATGTTTCCGTGCTGCCTGCTGAGCTACGCGCCGTTGGTGAGCAACTGCAAAAGACGCATGCCATCCTGCAACAAGAGCGCCAGCTGCTTGAGTGCAACGCCTATATCGATCCGCTCACCAACTTGGACAACCGTGGCGGACTCGACCGTCACGTCGAGCAGCTCTGGCGCAAAGGCGACCCCCTTCACCTGCGCCTATATTGACATCGACCATCTCAAGCACTGCAACGATATATTTGGCCACGCCGAGGGCAATCGCTACATTCTGAGCATCTGCCGCGCGCTTACCGAAACCATGGAGCACGATGACCTGCTGTTCCGCATTGGTGGAGACGAATTTGTACTCGTATCCCCCACGACAGATGAAGCCGAACTCGAGCAGCGCTTGGAGCAGGTACGTGCCGGGCTGATCGAGGCGAGCTCAGGTGGCAAGGCGCCCATGATCGCTAGCTTTAGCTTTGGCTGCTCGCGCGTCAATCCACTTGCCGGCGACACGCGTCGCCAGATGACGATGGATGCCGATCGCAAGATGTATCGCTATAAGCTTATGCATCGTGTGCAGCAACCGAAAGACAATGACGCGCCGCCACACCCAATTGCCGAGCAGCTTCCGTGCAACGACCGCGTATTCCAAGCGATCTCTATGAGCTCCGAGACGCGCTATCCGTTTATCCTCAATCTCGATACGGGCGAATCACAATGGTCGGTTAATGCCGTACGCGATTTTGACCTGCCCTCCCAGCATCCCTACAACTCACTCGACTTGTGGCTTGCCCGCGTTCACCCCGAGGACCGCGACAACGTACGCGCCGAGCTCGACATGGTGATAAACGGTACGTGGCACTTCCACTACATGCAGTATCGCGTGATGGATGCCACCGAAGCATACGTGCTTTGCGACTGCACGGGCTACCGCTTGGACGGCACCGATACCGAGCCCAACATGTACGTGGGCATGATTATCAACCGCAGCTTGGCAGATACGACCGATTCCGTGACCGGCCTGGGCGACATCCACGCCCTGGTCAACGCCATTGGCGAAATGCGTCGCGTCGCGCGCAAGGCGGGCTTGGTCGCCATTAAAATCGACGATATCGCTCAGGTCAATGCCCGCTTTGGCTTTGATGCAGGCGACCGCGTTTTGGCGGAGAGCGCCGCCTGCCTCATGGATTGTTCGCGCGGCAAGGGTCGTCTGTTCCGCTCGACCGGACCGATGTTCGTGGCGCTTTTCGACGAATTCGATCCCGAAGAGACCGACGCGATCGCAAAGGAAATCGAGCGGTTCCTGGGCTCTCCCGTGCTCTTTGGCTCGTTTGAATATCAGCCGCCCCTTCGCGTGGCCACGCTTCATCTGGATACCGTCGACCGACAGCCCGTTTCCATTTTGAACGAGCTCAAAGTGTTGCTCGGGAAAGCCGTGCAGGTGCCAGGTACCAAACTGGATTAGCACCACGCCCGCACCGCCTCCCCCCATCGTGCGATAATCCTCTGCAGAAGTCACCAACAGCAGAGGGAGTTTGTGATGAAGGTTCTTTTGGTCAATGGCAGCCCCAAGGCAAACGGCAACACCGCTCGCGCGCTCGCCGAAGTCGCCGAGCAACTTAAAGCCGAGGGCATCGACAGCGAGGTATTCCAACTGGGCGCCAAGCCCATCCGCGACTGCATCGGCTGCGGTCAGTGCGGCAAGCTTGGCGGTCGCTGCACCTTTGACGACGACGTGGTGAACGAGCTCATCGCTGCCGCCGAGCAGGCAGACGGTTTTGTCTTTGGCTCCCCCGTCTACTATGCGCATCCCAGCGGACGCATCCTCTCGGCTCTCGACCGCGCATTCTATGCTGGCAGCAAGGCCTTTGTGCACAAGCCGGGTGCCGCGGTCGCCGTCGCCCGTCGCGGCGGCACGTCGACCACCTTCGATGTACTCAACAAATACTTCACTATCAACCAGATGCCCGTGGTGGCCTCCACATACTGGAACAACGTCTTTGGTGCCATGCCGGGCGAGGCCGCCCAGGACGCCGAGGGCCTGGCCACCATGCGCAACATCGGCAAGAACATGGCTTGGCTCCTGCATTGTATCGAGGCAGGACAGGCTGCCGGCATCGAAGCCCCCGAAGCCGATCGCGAGCGCACCAACTTCATTCGTTAGAACGGCGGAACATGAATATCCAGATTTTTGGCACCAAGAAGTCCTTCGATACCAAGAAGGCCCAGCGCTATTTTAAGGAGCGCCGCATCAAGGTGCAGTTTATCGACCTTAAGGAAAAGGAGATGAGCAAAGGCGAGCTCACGAGCGTGATGCAGGCGGTCGGCGGCATCGACAAGCTGCTCAACCCCAAGGCCAAGGACGAGGAGACGCTCGCGCTCATCCAGCACCTCACCCCTAGCCAGCGCTTCGACAAGTTGCTCGAGAACCAGCAGGTTCTAGCCGAGCCCATCGTGCGCAACGGCAAAAAGGCCACCGTCGGTTATTGCCCCGATGTATGGGGAGCCTGGGAGTAGCCTGTGTTATTTGCCGGCGCGTGGGTATAAGAGCAGGCGTTTGGCATAAGATTCAACTGTAAGCCATGTCTAACAAAGGAGGGCACATGCCCAACAAACCCGTGAAGATCATCATGCTTACCGGATACCTCGGTGCCGGCAAGACCACACTGCTCAACCACATCCTCGCTAACGACGGCGGCATCCGCGCCGCCGTGATCGTCAACGATATCGGCGAGATCAACGTCGACGCCAGCCTCATCGCCGACGGCGGCCTTTCCGAGACCGACGACCTCATCCCGCTCACCAACGGCTGCATCTGCTGCACGCTTTCGGACGACCTTGCCAACCAGCTGCAGGGCATCGCCGATTCGGGCAAGTTCGACTACATCATCATCGAGGCCTCGGGTATCTGCGAGCCTATCCCCATCGCCTACACCATCTCGAGCTTCTGCGACGAGGCCAAGGTGGGCGGCCAGCCCAAGCTTGCACTCGACAACATCGTGGCTGTGGTCGATTGCGCCCGCATGTACGACGAGTTCAACGGCGGCCGCGACCTGTTGGCCGAGGATATCGACGAGGACGACATCGAGAGCCTGCTCATCCAGCAGATCGAGTTCTGCTCCACGCTGATCCTCAACAAGACCGATACCGTGAGCCCTGAGCAGATCGCCGAGCTCAAGGCTATCGTGCGCAGCCTGCAGAAGGACGCCGTGATTGTCGAGGCCCAAAACGGCGAGGTCCCCATGGAGGAGCTGCTCGACACCGACCGCTTCGACTTTATGCGCGCCTACAACTCCGCCGCCTGGATCGAGGCCATGGAGCATCCCGAGGAGCACGACGACCCCGAGGTGCTCGAGTACGACATCGAGACCTTTGTGTACTCGCGCCGCAAGCCGTTTGACCTGCAGAAGTTCACCGATTTTGTTGAGCAGGAGTGGCCCGACGAGGTCATCCGCGTCAAGGGTCCGCTGTGGCAGACCGGCGATCCGGACATGTGCTACATGTTCGAGCAGGCCGGCCACCAAATGCGCCTGATGGAGAACGGTCTGTTCGTTGACTCCGCGCCCGAGGGCGAGAAGCAGAAGATCATCGACGAGAACCCCGAGATCATGCAGATTTGGGACGACGAGACGGGCGACCGCATGACGAGCCTGTGCATCATCGGCCGTCACATGGACAAGGATGCGCTCATCGCCTCCCTCGATGCCTGCCTGACCGACTGGCACCGCGCCTAGATTTATCCAAGCGGGCATTTTTCCGCCTACGTAACCGCCAAACCACCACGAAGGTGCCCTTCGTGGTGGTTTTTCGTTCTGAGCCAAGGAGATTCATGTTCAACATTGTGCTGTATGCGCCCGAGATTCCGGCCAATACGGGCAATATCGGCCGCACCTGCGTGGTTACCGGCGCCCGCCTGCATCTGGTGGAGCCGCTGGGGTTTTCGCTCGACGACAAGACGGTGCGTCGCGCCGGCCTGGGCTACTGGCAAAATTTGGACGTGACGACCTATGCCGGCTGGGAGGATTTCCTTGCGCGCAACGGCCTCTCCCCCGCCGACGAACGCCTGCATCTGCTGACCAAAAAGGCGCGCCGCACCTATGCGCAAAGTACCTACCGCGACGGTGACTTTTTGGTCTTTGGCAGCGAGAGCTCGGGGATTCCCGAGCCACTGCTTGCCGCGGCGCCCGAGCGCTGCGAGCGCATCCCCATGTTGCGCGATTGCGACTCGCTCGAAAACGCCGACGCCTGGGAGGCCCACGAGGAGTCGCTCGGGCATACCGAGGACAGCCACGAAGCCATCCTTCGACAGGATATCTGCGGCAACTTCGTCGACCCGGACGACTACCGCATCAGCGCTCTCAACCTCTCTAACAGCGCCGCCATCGTCCTCTACGAGGCCCCGCGCCAAACAGGCTTTCCGGGAATGTGACAAAGGAACTGTCCCTTTGTCACATTCGGTTATAGGTAGCGGCCGGTGATGCTTGCGGGGCAGGCCACGATGTCGCCCGGCGTGCCGGCGCAGACGATTTGCCCGCCCGCGTCACCGCCGCCCGGGCCCATGTCGATCACATAGTCGGCGTTGCGGACAAGGTCGAGGTCGTGTTCGATCACGACAACTGTGGCGCCCTTGGCGACGAGGCCGTCAAACACACTCAGCAACACCTGAACATCGAGCGGATGCAGGCCGATCGTGGGCTCGTCAAATACGAATACGGCATCGTCCTGCACGCGGCCCATCTCGCTCGCAAGCTTAAGACGCTGCGCCTCGCCGCCCGAAAGCGCCGGCGTGGGCTCACCGAGCGTGAGATAACCCAAGCCCAGGTCGTGCAAGGTCTGCAAGCGCGCCTGTACCTTTTTGAGTCCCAGCGTGGCGTCGAGGGCCTCGTCCACACTCATGTCCATGAGCTGCGGCAACGTCAGTAAGCTCCCGTCCTTGCCCTCGCGATGGATATGCGAAGCCGCGTCTGCATAACGTGAGCCGCGACATGCCGGGCAGACGATCTCGACGTCGGGCAAAAACTGCACGTCGAGCGATATCGAACCCGTGCCATCGCACGTAGGGCAGCGCAAGGCGCCGGTGTTGTAGCTAAAGGCGCCTGCCTTGTAGCCGGCTGCCTTGGCCTCGGGCGTACGGGCGAAGGCGCGACGCAGTTCATCATGGATGTCGGCATAAGTCGCTACCGTCGAACGCACGTTGGCACCGATGGGCGTGGCGTCTATCAGGTTGGCACGTGCAATGCCCTCGGCATCGACCCAACGCACGTGTTTTGGCAGGCGCTCGCTGGCTGCCTGCGCCTTAAGTGCCGGGATGAGTGTCTCGAGCACCAACGTCGTCTTACCCGAACCCGAAACGCCCGTCACCGCGACAAGGCGACCGCGCGGTATATCGACTTCGAGCGGTTTGACGGTATGGATGGCATCGGTCGCCATGCGGATATGGCCCCGGTCAAACATTTCGTCGTCAGGCACCTGCGGACGCAAGCGCTCAGGCTCCGAGCGCAAAAATGGGGCGATGCGGCTGCCCTGCGATTCTTCGACCTCGCCTACCGCGCCCGCGGCGATCACATTGCCGCCGCCTGCTCCGGCAACGGGGCCCATCTCGACCAGATAGTCGGCTTCCGCCAGTACGCGCGTGTCGTGGTCGACAACGACCACGGTGTTGCCGTCATCCACCAAATCGCGCATCACGCCTACCAGGCCGTCGACATTGGCAGGATGCAAGCCAATCGAGGGCTCGTCCAGCACATAGAGCACGCCCGTCGATCGGTTACGCACCACGCGGGCGAGCTGCACGCGCTGACGCTCGCCCGTGGAGAGCGTGGCACCGGCGCGGTCGAGTGAAAGGTAATCGAGGCCCAGATCGACCAGTCGACGGGCCGTGCTCAAAAACGAATCGCAGATATCCGTCGCCATGGGCTGCATCTCGGCCGGCAAGGATGCGGGCACCCCGCGCACCCACTCAATCGCCTCACCCAGCGTCATAGCCGCGGCCTGCGCCAGATTGATACCGCGCACCTGGGGATGGCGTGCGGCCTCGGAGAGACGCGTGCCGCCACAGTCACGGCATGGCCCCTCGCGCAAAAAGCGCGCCACGCGCTTGAGGCCCTTGTCGTCCTTAACCTTGGCGAGCGCATTCTCGACGGTATAGACAGCGTTGTAATAGGTAAAATCGAGCGGCGTGGCGCCCTCGCCGTTTTTGGGAACGTAGAGAATGTGCTTTTTAACCGCCGGACCGTGGAACACGATGTCGCGCTCTTGAGGCGTGAGCTGGTTAAACGGCACGTCGGTGCGCACGCCCATCTCGCCGGCTACCTGCTTCATCAGATCCCACATGAGCGTACCCCAGGGAAGCACCGCGCCTTCGTTGATGGTCTTTGACTCGTCGGGCACCAGGCTCGCTTCGTCCACCTCGCGCATGACACCGGTGCCGCCGCAGGTAGGGCACGCACCGCCGCTGTTAAAGGCAAGGTCCTCGGCACTCGGCGCGTAGAACTCGCGGCCGCATGCGGGGCACGTGAGCGACAGGCCCGCAGCCACGTTAAGGCTCGGCTCCACACGCGCCCCGCAATGTGGGCACACGTGATGGGCACAGCGGCTAAAGAGCAAACGCAGACTGTTGTTGAGCTCGGTCATGGTACCAAAGGTCGAGCGCACGCCTGGCACACTGGGACGCTGATGCAACGCGAGTGCCGCCGGTACGTGCAATACCTCGTCCACCTGGGCGTGCTCGGCCTGCGTCAGGCGACGTCGAGTATAGGTGCTGAGCGCCTCCAGGTAACGGCGCGAGCCCTCGGCATAAAGAACTCCCAGCGCCAGCGAGCTCTTGCCCGAGCCCGACACGCCGGCAATGCCCACGAGCCTCCCCAGCGGAATATCGATATCGATGTCCTTGAGATTGTGAACACGTGCACCGCGCACCTCGATAGCCTGCGGGCTCATCTTCTGTTCCGTCACCTTTATCACCCTACTCATGCCATAAAACGCGGTCGCGGATATACTCGCCCAGCATGGGCACGGTAAACCGCACAAGGCCGTATCCGGCGGCCTCGATGACGCGCTCGCGAATCAGGCTTGCGCGATATTTACTCGCCCAGCTCTTGGTACGGTCGCAGCGCTCAATGATATCCGCCGTGCGCGTCGGCTTGTCCTCGTCAACCGCCATAGCCTCGATAAAGAGGCGCTGAGGGCTGCGCAGACCGTAATACAGAGGTGCGTCAACCGCTTCGTAGAACTCGGAGACGGCATCCGCATGGCCATTCTCGACATCGCGCCTTTCGATGACCTGCGAGCCACGCCGGACAGCAGACCGCCACATGTAATAGCCCACCAGCTGAACCATATAGGGATGCCCCATGCTCTTGCGCGCCGCAAGGTCCGCCGTCTCCGCGTCAACGTAAAGACCAGCGTCTTTGACCGTCTGGATATACGAATCGCGCACTTTGGGCAAAGATATTGCCCCCAACGTACGCTGCTGGGCACGCCGCAAAAACGTCACGCTCGGCTCTTCGAGCAGATCGTCAACCATACTGGGCAAGCCGGCGAACGCCAGCGCAAGACCGCGCTGGTCGCTATCGGGCAAGCCCGTGGCATCCTGGTCTCCGAGCACCTGCTGATAGAGGACGGCAAGAGCCGCCAGTTCCTCGATAGACACCGATTGTGCCTCGTCAATCGCAAACAAGACGCCCTTGCCCGGACCGAGCTTCTTGAGACGCTCGTTGACCAGCCCTCGCAATGTCTCGCCTTTTGCCCGCGCCGCCTCGACCGACATCCGGCCAAACGACGGCCCAAACTCCATTGACGTCACAACGGGTTTATTCGAGCGAAGCGCGTCGGCCAAGCGGTCGCACAAACCAAGCGAAGCGGAATCGGAGACAACCGCCCATCCGCGCTCGCTGGCTAGACGTTGCAGCTCCCGCAGGAGAACCGTTTTGCCACAGCCGCGGTTTCCCGTAATGAGCATGAGCCTGCCCGGCGCTCCGGCGCCGTTGTCGAGCCCTTCCTCAAAATCTTCGATGACCGACTCGCGACCGATGAGTATCGGAGGCCGCTTACCAGCTGTGGGCTTAAAGGGATTTGGATTCATATCGGCCTCCTCGGATTGGCAAACCCTGGTAACAGTTATACCAACTTATACTGAGTTATACCAATAGCATGTGACAAAGGGGCTGTCCCTTTGTCACATGTGGCCGAAAAACTCGGCGTCTGCTGCTCGCCAGGGACGGAAGGTGGCGGGATCGATCTTTACGTGCGCTGCGGCGGGCACGTCATACCATTTGACCGTGTAGCCGGCGCCATGAGAGCAAAAGACCGAGTCGGGCGTGTTGGGCAGATCGGCCTCGGGCTCGTAGGCGGCAGCCTCGATTACGCGCTCGCCATCATGGCAAGCCGCATAACCGGCGAACTCCAGGTACAGATGACCGCGCCCGCTCGTGTAGGCAGCCACCTCCAGCGCGTAATCCTGCACCTCGGATGCCGGCACGCGACCCACAAGCTTCGCTCGGTCTCCCGCCATCGTCGGCGGCTCGTACTCGGCACCCATGCGTGTGGCATCTGACAACGCCCGGCCCACGCACTCCCCCGGCACCTCGAGCTCAAAGTGGTACCACGGCTCCAGCAACACGTCTGCGCCGACCTCGCGCGCCTGCATCAAACCCTGGCGAATCGCGCGATACGTGGCCTGGCGAAAATCGCCGCCCTCGGTGTGTTTGGCATGCGCGCGGCCGCCCGTGAGCGTAATGCGCACATCGGTGATGGGCGAGCCCGTCAGCACGCCCAGGTGGTCGCGCTCCATAGCGTTGGTGAGTGCCAAACGCTGCCAGTTAAGATCGAGCTCGTCGGTCGAGGTCACGGTGCCAAACTGCACACCCGAACCCGCCGGCAACGGCTCCAGGCGCAGATGCACCTCGGCATAGTGGCGCAGCGGCTCAAAGTGGCCCACGCCCTCGACCGGCCGCGAAATAGTCTCCTTATAGAGAATGCCGCCGGGCTCAAACGCAACCGAAAGGCCAAAGCGATCGGCCAACACCCGCTGCACGACCTCGAGTTGCACGGCGCCCATCAACTGCAAATGGATCTGCTCAAGATGCGTATTCCAGCTTACGCCGAGCATGGGATCTTCGTCCGCCAACTCACTCAGCGCTTTAAACACCGCATGAACGTCGTGTTCGCCCGGCAGCACCGTATAGGTGAGGACCGGAGCGATGACGGGCGCATCGCCCGCGGGCTCCGTGCCCAGGGCGTCCCCTGGGCGAACGTGCGCAAGACCCGTCACGGCGCAAATACCGCCAGCAGCAACTTCTTGGGCAAGCTCATACTTCTCGCCGTTATAGATGCGTACCTGATCGACCTTCTGTTCCCACGCCTCGGCACTGGAATGCCCGCTGATCATCTGTTTTGCGCGCAGCGTGCCGCCGGTCACTTTAACCCAAGCCAAGCGCTCGCCACGATCCCCGCGGCTGACACGATAGACGCGCGCGGCAAACTCCGGGAGCCACGCCTGCTCACGCATCAGCGCGCATATACCATCCAGTAGCTCGTCAACGCCTTGGTCCTTGAGCGCCGAGCCGGCAAAGCAGGGAAAGAGCTTGCGCTCGGCAACCATGCGCGACAGCGTTGCGACAGAAAGCTCACCCGCTTCAAGAAACTCCTCGAGCGCCGCTTCGTCCAACGCAGCAGCGTCCTCCTGAACGGCGCCGCCCGCCAGCAGCTCGTTGGCATCCAGGCAGCCCTCGGAAAGACGCTGCCCGAGTTGTGCCAGCAAAACATCGCGGCCGGGATTCTCCAAATCGATCTTGTTGATGAAGATGAACGTCGGGATGTCATAGCGTGCAAGCAGGCGCCACAGGGTTTCGGTGTGCCCCTGCACGCCATCGTTGGCGCCCACCACCAGAATCGCGTAGTCCAGGGCACGCAGCGTGCGCTCCGCCTCGGCAGAAAAATCGACATGGCCGGGAGCATCCACGAGCATGACGTGGGTATCGCCGTGGTCGAGCACGGCCTGCGACGAGAAAATCGTGATGCCGCGCTCGCGCTCGATCGTGTTAGTGTCCAGATGCGAATCGCCATCGTCCACGCGGCCACGCTTGCGAATGCGGCCCGCGTTGAACAGCATGGCCTCGGCCAACGTGGTCTTGCCGGCATCGACATGCGCCAAGATTCCAACGACCGCTTGCTTCGACATGGCTCTCCTCTTATTGCAAGCCCATCGCACGCGGCAACGGGCGTTCACGCTCCACACTGGATGATACAATTTACGGGCCGGTGGGCGAAGCGGGCCCTATCCCCCGACCGAGCTCATCGCCCCGCGTTGCCGCGCGGCGATTTTCGTAGGTTCGCGCCTTGCGAAAGCCGGCACCTCCCCTTTTTGTCTGCCCGGGTTCATCTGGGGCGGTAACAATGCGAGTCCCACAACGACGCGTTTTACCAAAAATTGCCCCACTCGGGGCCATTTTTTATTTGAGCTGGGTGATGATACGTGCCTTGGCTCCTACGCCTCGCGCAGCCAATCAAACGCGACACGCGCCGTGCCGTCGGACACATAGACGATACCGACACGCTCGAACCCCGCCTTGGCGATGGCGCCCTGCATGGGCAAGTTGTCCTCGTGCGTGTCAATACGCAGATGGTCGGCGCATTCCTTGGCAAAGGCAAACATCGCCGCCGCGATACCGTGCGCGGTGCCGTCGGATGCCACGCGATGCAGCACGGCATACGGAGTGTCGCTGCGCCATTGACCGTCCTCAATCACGTCATAGCACTCGTCCGGACCCGGTAAAAAGGCAAACGTCGCCACCACGCGGCCGTCGACTTCGCACACGTAACTGCCACCAGCGGCAATATCGGCAGCCAGCTGCTCGGCCGAAGGCGTGCCCTCGGGCCACTGCGTGGCGTTGCCATGCGCGCGCATAAAGGCGCGGGCCGCGTCATAGATAGCCATGACGGCGGGAATGTCGGTATCGAGGGTTTTTCTGATCATCACGCGGCGACCTCACGTTTATTGGTATCACTTTGATTGAGCAATGATACCAACGTTTGGAGAGGAGCGCGAAGCAGATGGGGAGCAAAAAGCGAGCCGCCTGGTCAAAAGCCAAAAGCGAGTTTTTGGGCGCTGCCACCGGCGGCGATATGGGCGCCCTGTTTGCGCG
>USHF01000015.1 GCA_900554465.1 uncultured Collinsella sp. | reverse complement strand
ATGCGACACTGAATGTGTCCATCCTCGCAGTATCCGGTTCTCAAGGTGCACGCCTGGCGGCTGATCCGGTCCGACCGGGCCGCGCGGCAAGGAGATATATTGCCAGACCGGAGGGGCGCCGGGGGCGGGAATCGCGCACTCCATATTTTGTTCACAAATGAATAGGTCCCTCAGTCGCATCACTGAGGTTAAAACTGAAGCATTGGCTTCTGATATTGGCGATGACCAGCTGGTTTATAGGTGTTAAGGCATCGGTCATCTCTGGAGCGCCACTTTACGCCAAAAGCATCAGCCATTTGTTTCCCGTCGGTAAAAGGCAGGTTTTGTTCGCCAAGCGTTCTTATATATAGAGAAGTTCGGGTTCGAACCCGTGCACCGGCAACAAAAAAGCGACCAGCCGGAGCCGATCGCTTTCTATTCTATGCTGGATCATCCAGAGGGCGCTTCCGAACTCATTTTCTCGCTGCCATTCATGCTTTCGAAGCATCGTTCGACCTCCACAGCCTCATGTTTTGAGGATCTGCCGTGTTTATCACTGTTATTAATGAGTGTGTGGAAGTGATCCTCATACAGATACGTGCGATCCGCCAGAGAACTGAGAAGCATCTCTCTGCAGCCCTCGTTGCCTATCCTCGCATCTCTCAGGTCTTCCGGACATTCACAAGCAGTCTTAGGGTCAATTTGTTTCCGTTTTCAGAGACTTGTTTGAGAGTTTTTAAAGACAGTTCAAAACAATAAGTGAGACACCATAAAGCAGAGCAAGATGTGCCGGATAGAAAATGTAGAAGAAATATTTGAGCTTCAGCCCTCGCTTACCATTATAAAGATTGATAAGCAGCAACGAAACGACCGCGGCAGCAACATCAGGATTAAATACACTAGCTGTAGCAAACTCAAATCCGCCGCCAACTATATGGCATGACGAAAGGAGCACTGCACATACTGCAGCAAAGAACATCTTGGCCTTGCTGTCGTGGAATAAATAGAATGCAGCCACAAGCATAATGCCATACACACCGCCATCTAGTTTAGTGTATTCAGCTGCCAGTGCTGTCAAAACAATCAGAGCAGTTTCTGCGATGTATCTTTTCCGTTTTGAAAGACTTTGTATCTTTTCCAGAACAATCAAAAAGACCAAGGAAAGCAGGAGCTCACACATAACATTTTGTTGCCGAAGGTCAAATAGTTGCCCGGTTTGGACGAAATCGTATATGGGCTCCGCAATGATTGCGAAGACAAGCATATTTCGCAGGTACTTCTTTAAGTCATGAGTATGCAAAAATCCCTCAACCATCAAAAAGCAAAATAAGGGAAATGCAATTCTGCCAAGAACATGAAGCACATCCGAAGCCTCGCTTAGAATCGCCCACTGTTCGTCTGATATCTGACTGTACGATGCGTGAGTCATGATTCCATTGGTCAGGACGATCCTGCTTACATGATCGAGAACCATCGAAATGGCTGCTATTATCTTTAATGTGCTGCCGCTAATTCCGTATCTATTTGTTTTCATTTCGTATTCCTTACTTTGGGTGGGCCGTCAGGGGTTCAGCCTGCTCCGCAGGCGGCCGCTGCGGCGCTTCGCGCCTTGCGCGCTGCGCTGGCAAACGCTCACGCGTTTACTCAGCTCCGCGCCCTTTCGGGTTCGAACCCGCGTCGCGGCAACAAAAAAGCGGCCGGCATCCGCCAGTCGCTTTTCCATTCTATGGTGGGCCGTCAGGGGTTCGAACCCTGGACCTTGGGATTAAAAGTCCCCTGCTCTGCCAGCTGAGCTAACGGCCCGCGGGTGGCATTGTACCACGGTCTGGGACTATTCCCAACTCCATTGGCCGTTCTGGAAAATCACAACTTCACGTCCATCAGGCGTAATGCCCGTAATATCGATATCGTCCGTGCCGATCATAAAATCGACGTGCGTGCTCGAGACGTTTACGCCATGCTCCAGGAGCTCCTCCTTGGACATGTCATACCCACCCTCGATGCATTCGGGGAAACCGACACCTAGCGCGAGATGGCAGCTAGCGTTCTCATCATAGAGCGTGTCATAGAACAGAACGCCACTTTCACGGATCGGCGTGTTCTTGGAGATAAGCGCGATCTCACCCAGATGAGCGGCACCTTCATCGGTGTCAATAATGCTCGCAAGCGTCGCCTTACCCACGCGGGCATCGTAGTCCACTACGCGGCCCGCCTCGAACTTAATCCAAAAATCGTCAACCTTGTTACCGTGGTGAATGAGCGGCATAGCCGAATACACGATACCGTCGGCACGCATACGATCAGGCGAGGTGAAGACTTCCTCGGTGGGAATGTTGGGGAAGAAGGGGTGCCCATCGGGCGTCTTGCCCTTGCCGCCGGCCCACTCGTGACCTTTCGTCATGCCAATCGTCAGATCGGTTCCATTTGCCGAGGTGTAATGCAGGTAGTCGAAACGATTGTCGTTCAGGAAACGCAGGTTCTTTTCGAATGCGGCGTCATGGAGTTCCCAGTCGCTCTCCGGGTCCTGGCCATCGGCGCGAGCGGTGTGCAGAATCGCATTCCACAGCTTATAGATTGCAACCTCATCGGCGTCTCCCGGGAACACCTCGCGCGCCCAGGCAACGACCGGCGCGCCGGCGATGCACCACGGGTTGATGTTGTAGTCCAGTCCGCGGCGGAAGACCTTGCACTGCGTGTTCCTTGCCTTAGAAGCTGCAGCAGGCTTAGCGGGATCGATGCCCTTAAGGGCGGCAGGGTCCGCACCCTCGATAAAGATAAAGCAGGCACCATCCTGGGCCAGGGAATCAAGCTGCAGGCGCTTCCACTCGGGCGTCTGCTCAAAATAGCTTTTCTCGACATGCTCGTACGTGAGCCTCGTCACGGCGTCATCGGCCCAAATAACCGTCACGTGACCGGCACCGGAGGCATAGGCCTCCGCGACCACCACGCGCGCAAACGGCGCGCACTCGACCGGAGACTGAACGACAACCTCCTGGCCGGGCTTGACGTTTACGCCCTTGCGGACAACCAGGCGCGCATAGTTTTTAATCTTGGGCTCTAGGGCCTTCATGCCCTCCAGAGCCTCTTCGACCGTCAGGGCAGCTCGAATCATGTGCCACTCCATCTATCTATAGAACAGTAAAAAGGCGCGCCGCGAGGACGGTGCGCCTTATATCTTAGCGATAAGTATGCATGCAAACGCTACTTCTTCTTAGAGTCCTTCTTGTCCTCCTCGGCAGCCGAGCGCTCGATAAGGGCGTTGAGCTTGTTCTCGGACATGCCCTCGGCCTGCGTGCGGTACATGTTGCGCAGGGGACGAATACGAACAAAGTCGTAGATAAAGTCACCCAAAATGACGATGTAAGACAAAACGATGCCGACCATCTGGACAGGGCTGGACACCATGCCAGCGGGAGCGAAGTACAGCGAAGCCCAAATGGCCACGACGAGCACCATGCCGATAGCGAGCACGGCCCACCAGATGCGGCGGCGCTTGGTGTAGTCCTCATCCTGCTTGAGAAGGATATTCGACACCGTGTAGATGCGATCCTCCTTGGCGCGCTGCTTAGCCTTGCGGGCGCGCTTCTCCTCTTTAGAGAGGCCCTCGAGGTTCTCGCCCTTCTCGAGCTCTTTGCGGCGTGCCTTAGACGAAGCCGGCACGACGCGGACAGAGCTCGCTGCCTGACGGGCGGGCTTGGCGGATGCGGCGGACTTGCGCGCAACCCCGGTAACCTCGTGGGATTGCGTGCGCTTGTTCGTGGCGCTACGGGTACTCACTTATGCGTTCTCCTTCATGCTTGTGAACTGGGAGCCCGTGATGATCTGGAAGGCCTCGCGATAGCGCTCGGACGTGCCATCGATGACCTCGGCGGGCAGGTGCGGGGTCTCCCCCGTCATATCCCAGTTGGCTTTGAGCCAATTGCGGACGAATTGCTTGTCGTAGCTGGGCTGAATCTTGCCCTCCTCGTAGCTGGCGGCAGGCCAGAAACGGCTGGAGTCGGGCGTGAGGCACTCGTCGATCAGCGTGACCTTGCCATCGATGACACCAAACTCGAACTTGGTGTCGGCAATGATGATGCCACGGGTCGCTGCATACTCGGCGGCAGCCTTGTAGATCTTGAGGGAAAGGTCGCGAATCTGCGTGGCGATGTCCTCGCCCACGATCTCGCAGCAACGCTCGAACGAGATGTTCTCGTCGTGGTCACCGATCTCGGCCTTCGTGGACGGCGTAAACAGCGGCTCGGGAAGCTTGGAAGCCTCGGTCAGGCCCTCAGGCAGCTGGATGCCGCAGACGGTGCCGTTCTCGTCGTAGGTCTTCTTGCCCGAACCGGTCAGATAGCCGCGGACGATGCACTCGATAGGAATCGTCTGGGCCTTCTTAACCAGCATGGCGCGGCCGGCGAGGTAGTCACGATACTCAGCAAACTCCTCAGGGAAATCCGCCGGGTCGATGGAAACGAGGTGGTTGGGAACGATGTCGGCAAACTTATCGAACCAGAATGCCGAGATGCGGTTGAGCACCTCTCCCTTAAACGGAATCTCGTCGGGAAGAATGAAGTCGAACGCAGAAATGCGGTCGGTGGCGACCATCAGCAGGTTTTCACCGGCATCGTAGATATCACGAACCTTGCCACGGGAATCCGGACGACGCTCCATCGTTGTCACGTGAGTCACTCCTTACCAAAATACGACAGTAATGCGGGTTCTTTCCCGCACGTTTTCGCAAACTCGGAGCGGCAGGGACGAAACCCCTCCTTCACCGAATAGCGAAAAGCTAGTGCTCCATTGTAGTAGATGCCGCGTCCGCCGTGTGCTCGCGAGGCAGATGAATCGTAAAAGTCGTACCCTTTCCAAGCTCCGACTCCACGGATATGTAGCCGTGATGGCGCTCGACGATCTGTTTAGTCACGGCGAGGCCCACGCCCAGACCGCCCGCCTCACGGGCACGGCTGGCATCGGCGCGCCAAAAACGGCCGAAGATGCGCGACAAGTCATCCTTGGCAATACCGATGCCGGTATCAGAAACGGCGATGCTGACGTGTTTGCGGTCACTGAGCACCGACACCACGACCCAACCGCCCTCGGGGGTGTAGCGCATGGCGTTGCTCATGAGATTGATGACGCATTGTGTGATCATGTCGGGATCGGCTTCGACGACATCGTCGTGACCTTGGGTCTCGTCAGCAAAGCGCAAGCGCAGATCGCGGTCGACAAACAGGCGCTCCTGGGCATTGACGATGGAACGCACGAAAGGAACCATGTCCACCGGCTCAAGGTTGAGCGGAGCCGTGCTGTTTTCCATGCGCGACAGGTCGAGCATCTGCTGCACCAGACGAGCCAGGCGACGCGTCTCGGAAGCAACAGTCTCCAAGTGCTCATCGTCGGTAGGATATACGCCATCCTGCATGGCCTCGACCGTTGCGAGCATGGCCATAAGCGGAGTACGAAGTTCGTGAGCCACGTCCGAGGTCAAACGTTTCTCGTGTTTCATATCCTTCTCGAGCGAAGTGGCCATCTCATCGAATGTCTCGCCCAGTTGATCGATCTCGTCATCGCCGCGCAAGCCCGTACGAGCAGACAGATCGCCATCGCGAATTTGCTTGGCCGTGCTGGTAATACGGTGAATCGGCTTGGTGAGCATGCGCGACACGAGTGATCCGATAACGACCGAAATGCAAACTGCAACAACCGCAGCAAGGGCCATGGCGTTAAAGGTCTTCTCCCTAAACGCAGAATCTGCCTTGGTGAGCAAGGCATCGGAGCCGATGGCCCACAGCTTTACTTGTCCGACATGCTCGCCGGAAGACGTTATGATTTCGACGTTTGCAACGCTATCGGAGCCGGTGGGAGCCGACGAGACCGGACTATGCGATGCTTTTTTCCCGCTCGAGCTGCTCGACGCTGATTCGCTCTCGCGCACATCGGCGGTCGCGCTTGCCGAAGGCCATGAGTCGTCATAAACGACAACGCCTTTCTTGTTGACGACCTGCATACCCAAATCGTCGGATACCAAACTCGATGTCGCGACCGTACGTAGCTCGCCCGCAGTCCAATTGCCGTTTTCCTCATACGACGTCGCAAGCTTTTCGGCAGCGGAATTTGCGATTTCGACGATATTGGAGCGCGTGTAATCCGAAAAGACCGTGCCCCACACAACAGAGACCACGCCCACCAGCACCAATACCGTCATGAGCGATGTCAGAGCAAAAGCAAGTGCCATGCGCGAGGGATAGCTCATCGTTGGCCGTGAATCGGAACGAGGCGTGTTCCAACTAGCCTTGGAACCCGCCTCGCTCTCCTGCTTGTGCTTTTGTCCGATTTCAAAGCGCGCAGGTGTCATATGTGATTTCCCTATTTCTCGTCCGACTTATCGGTCTTGGCCGGAGCCTCGAAGCGATAGCCGACACCGTGGACGGTGTAGAGCCACTTGGGCTTCTTGGGATCATCGCCCAGCTTGGCGCGAAGGTTCTTCACGTGGCTATCGATGGTGCGCTCATAGCCCTCAAAGTCGTACCCAAGCACCTTCTCGACCAGCTCCATACGGTTGTAGACACGGCCGGGATGACGAGCAAGCGTGGTGAGCAACTTGAACTCGGAAGCCGTCAGATCGACTTCCTTGCCTTCGACCAAGATCTTGTGGCCCGAGATATCGATGACCAGATCGCCGAAGTCGAGTACCTCGACGGCGGGCTCGTCGGCCTGGTGGGCACGACGGAACAGGGCGCGTACGCGGGCGACAAGCTCGCGCGGCGAGAACGGCTTAATCAGATAGTCGTCGGCGCCGAGCTCAAGACCGATAATACGGTCCTCGATCTCGCCCTTGGCAGTCAGCATGATGATAGGGACATCCGAGGTATCGCGAATGGTGCGGCAAACGCGCTCGCCGGGGATCTTGGGGAGCATAAGGTCGAGCACGACCAGGTCAAACTGATGCTTCTCGAACTCCTCGATCGCGGACTGGCCGTCGCCGACACCCACAACCCAGTAGCCTTCGCGCTCGAGATAGGCAGCGACGGCGTCACGGATTGCCTTCTCATCCTCGACCAGCAGAATCTTTTTTGCATCTGAAGCCATAACACGGCCCCCCTGTCTCAATTAGCTAAGAACAAGCCCATTTTAACGCACCTGAGCCCGCCGGATGCCGCTATGACGCGGCAGCTCGGCGGGCGGTACTCACAATTACAACGCGTTTATTCCCCTGTTGGCGCCTTTTTAACCCCTCTAAGCTTAAAGAGAGAATAGGCGTGCAGTGACCGTCTCTGGTATACCCTGGCTGTTGCGCACCGTGGCGTACGTAAGGAATGAGTCCGATTTTCCCGCCGTAGCTGGATAATCGCCATATTCCAAAGCGCGGTCGGGCGACAACAGCGAGCCATAGGTCTTGGCAGAGGTGTCGATCAGGAAATGCGACGCCTGTACCTTAACGAGATATTTATTCTTCTTGCCGGCAGCACATGCGAGCGGCTCGCGGGACAGAAAGAGGTATGGCCCTCCCTCATTACCGATATACGTGCCCATGTTGCCCAGGCTGCCCACGTCACTATAGGTCGCCTCGATAGAAAACACGAAGGTATCGCCCATATATACGGCCTCGAAAGGCGAGACTGACGAGGGAAGGACTAGCTGGGCACGTTTGGTGTTGTTGCCATCGGTCAGATCGATTGCCGTTATGCCATAGTAGACGCCTTCGTCGTTGCGGACACGCGGCGAGATGGTCAAAATGCCGTCGCTCGCGCGCGGGGCCGATGCAAAGCGGCCCATCGATTTCCAAATTACCTCGGCCTTGGATTCATCAAGCGAGCGACGATAGCAAAACGAATCACTACTCGTTTTATTGCCGCCTGCCGAAGGCATTTTATACCAGATGACCGATGACCCGAACGCCGTAAACAGGGGCGGATCATAGTCCTTGCCACCTCGATCGAGCTCAGCCACGTCGCCAGAGAGCGAAGCGCCCGACAGATTTTGAGCGTAGAGCTTCCACGATGAATTGGCAAAGTTCATCTCAACCCACGCAAACACGCCATCGCCGGCACGGACATCGTAAAAAGCATATCCCGTGCCCTCGATAGGATCCTCGATTAATGTGGTAAGCGAGCCATCGCCCAGGTTGAGCACACCAAGCGTATTGGCATGCAGAGCAGAAGCAGGCGCCATCATCGCGGCGGCGTAGTCGCCATCGCAGTAGTACAGCAGCGTGCCCAGCGGCAGCGTCCACGACGCCGCCGGCTCAAGATCGATATCAACAGCTTCGTACTCATCAGTGATCGAGACAATCTTCGAATCGTCCTTGATAACCTGCGGCTCGCCGGCGGCATCGTCGCTGGTGCCCGTTTTTTTCGAGCAACCGGCAAGCACCGTGGCAGCGCCCGCGGCAGCACCGCCGAGCACAAAGCCACGGCGCGATATTCCATTCTTGATGTGGTCGGCGATACCCATTAGGCGATCTCGGCGCGAGCGGCCTCGATAGCGCGCGTAAGCTGATCGGCGCAAGAGGTCTTTTTCATACCGCAGGTATTACCGGCGAGAACCTCGATTACGCGATCGGCAGGAGCACCCTCGACTAACTTGGAGATTGCCTTGAGATTGCCGTCACAGCCGCCGGTAAACTCAACGCCCAGCACCTTGCTGCCATCGTCAGAGAGATTGAGGTGAATATTGCGAGAGCATACACCCTGCGGCTTGTAGTCAAAACTAATCATTGAGATCCCCTCTCAGAAAGAAATTTCAGACGTCTATTATCCCCGCCTGGGCCGACTTATTATCGCAAGCACCGATTCAACATCCTACGATGCATGGACTCGCGGGGGCAAGATTAGCAGTCCGCACCCCGCGCGTGGACCGTGCGCTTCTCCCGATACATATTGTGGTCGGCGACACGATATACATCGGCCAGCGTATTTCCAGCCGTCTCGACGGTCGCCACGCCAATCGATGCGCTGACCGTCAGGGCCTCATCGCTTACCGCGGCAAGACCGAGACGAAGATCCTGTTCCAGCCCGAGCGCAGACTCGTTGTCAGTATGGGGGCAAACCAGCAAAAACTCGTCGCCGCCAAGGCGCATCGGCAGATAATCCGCACCAGCCACCCGCCGCAGCACGGACGCCGTCCGTCGCAGCAGTTCATCCCCCATCTCGTGACCATAGATGTCGTTGGTCCGCTTGAGATAATTGCAGTCCAACATAATCACGCTCACGGGCAAGTCCTCGTTTACCAGGCTATCTCCGCGCGATTCAAGATAGTTGCGGTTGCGAAGCCCCGTCAGTTTGTCTTGATATGACAGCTCCTCGGCATGCTTGACCATCGATATGTTGTGCGTCGCCACGACGACCGACTCCAGCCGGCCTTGCTCATCGCGATGCTGGGGGACAACCTGTAGCGAGTACCAAGCGCCTCGACAATCTCGCACCTCGGCAGCCAAGTACGGTACGCCCTCCATACGTTCACGAAGCGAACTTATATCTACGAGTCCCACAACCGCTTCGCGGCTTTCGGGGCTCACGATATCCCGGCAGACCGTGTCCATAAAGTCATATGCCTCGCTGTGCTCGGCAAATATCTTCGCTATCGCCGGCGACATATTGATCCCCTCGATCTCGAGGGTGTCGAGATGCAAAAGGAAGGTCGAATCGTAGATGGCGCTTATGGCATTGATAATGCCGAGCTGTTTATCCTTTTCGACCAAATTGCGGTGGTCAACGATATTTCGAGTCAACAGCACCACGACCCAAAACGCAAGACACACCAAGACGCCGACGGCGACAAATGAAATCCTGTCAGACATGACCTCAGATTTGGGATATAGCGCAAACAGGCGGTAGTCCTTATATGCCGCACGCACGGCATACCATTCGTCTCCTCGATATTCGATGCGCGTCAGGCCGTCGTCTTTCCACTCAACTCCTACGCTGGTGAGGAGTCGGGCGAGCGACACGTCAGCATCGGCACTGTTGGATGAGACAATCTCCGCATCCTCCATAACAAGCACCGTGGGACCCTGGTGGAAGGTACTGTTCGAAAGCACGTCGGCTATGGCATATGAATAGTCGTCCGCCGTATCGGAAACAAGTGAGCGGTATGCCAGGGCAACGCCGTCGCCATACGGAACAGCACAGACGGCAAAAACGACACCACGGCGCTCATCGACAGTTGAGTAGGTCACTTTGGGACCTTGATACATCGATGCGACCGGCGAACAGGCCAACTCATCTCGCCACAACATGAGCGGATCGCGACCATCGATGTCGTAGTGGGCAGCCATATGGCCATCGGAGTCCATGACCATCAGCCCCGAAAGGTTCTCGGCATGGACAAATTGCTCGATAAGATCGTCGTTAACCTCAACGCGATCAGAGGACAGGAACGTCGCAAACGATTCGACCGCGGCGAGCAAATCGTGCGTCGCCTCGGTTTTTCTCCCCTGTTCGTAGCGGTCATATTTTTCGCAAGCGTTCTCCAAAAACACCATGGTTTCTTGGCCAAACCCAAGCGTTTTTTCGAGGCAGCGATTGGTTCCAACCGTATACAACAGGCCTAACAAGACGGCGCTGACAATAACGCTGGCAGCTATGACGTTCAGAGTCTTTCGACTCAAGCGGTGCTCATCAGTTGTCATGAATTTCCTCCTTGCCCGCCCGTCGTCGCTCCTGTCTTGTAATTGCCCACAATACGGTCAATCGTGCCATCTCGATCCATGTCGAACAGCGCGGTATTGAGATCCTTTACGACCGATCCTTCATAGCTGTCATCAAACGCGACGCCCAGGTCAACCGTCATAACATTGTCGGCAAACACACGGTAAACGCCGGGATACTGAGCAACGAGTCGGTCAAGCGACTGGACATCCGCCATCCAGCAGTCAACGTACCCTTTGACTAGAGCGGCTTTGCAGAGTTCGGCAGAGCCATATGATTTGATTTGAACGTCCGACGAGACCCCCAGATCCCCCGCAAGCAATCGGCGTTCACTCACCGAACCCGCAATCACCGCAATGGTCTTACTTCCATCGAGATGTGCCAAGGACTTGATGCCACTCGTTTTCTTGGCGGCAACCGAGACCGTCACGGTTAGATACGGCTCGGTCCAGTAATACTTATCCTCGCGATAACAGGGAGAATAGTCACACCACAGGCAATCGATATCACCGTTTTTGAGCAGCCGGTCGCGATCGTTCCAGTCAATATCGACAAACTGTGGCTTGAGCCCCGCACGCTTGCAGGCCTCGCGGGCGATGTCGATATCGATACCGGCGTAATCACCCGTGGTATCGACATACACATAGGGGTCGTTATCCGTAACGCCGATTTTGAGCACCGGGAGATCTCTATCGGCTTCATTCGAGGAGGAAGAACTGCTTCGAACGGTATACGTCAGGGCGCCCGCACAGACGGCAACAAGGAGTATGAGCGTAAACGAGACGATGGTGGCCCGCTTGATGCGTCTGGGCACGTGCCCCCTTTCATCGAAACAGCAGTCGGAGTTCATTTTATTACCCGGGCGCATATGCGACAGTAAAAAAAGCGCCTCGCCCAAGACGGGCAAGGCGCCAAAGGTTGAAATGCATCCGCAAGCGGTCGAATTAGGTTAACCCTACTCGAAGTTCAGCTGCTCCAGGCGATCGAAGACCGTATCGATGCGGGTGAGGAAGTCCCACGGATCAAAAATCTCGTCGAGCTTCTCCTGGCTGACGGTGCAGCGCGGATCGGCCTCGAGACGCTCCTTAAAGGTGGGGCCAGAGACACAATCCTGCACCTCGTGCCAGGTGGCCATGGCGTTCTCCTGCACAATGGCGTACGCATCCTCGCGGGTGATACCCGTATCGACGAGGGCAAGCAGGACCTTGGAGGAGAAGATGAGGCCGCGGGTCTTGTTGAGATTGGCCATCATGCGGGCCGGATACAGCTGCAGGCCGTCGATAACGCGAATGAGGCACTGGAACATATGGTCAAGCGCGATGAAGCTATCGGCCTGGGCGACACGCTCGGCGGAAGAGTGTGAAATGTCGCGCTCGTGCCACAGGGCGACGTTGTCGAAGGCGACCTGGGCGTTGGACTTCACGACGCGCGACAGACCGCAGACCTTCTCCATGGTGATGGGGTTGCGCTTGTGTGGCATGGCGGAGCTGCCCTTTTGGCCCTTGCGGAAGGGCTCCTCGGCCTCGAGTGTATCGGTCTTCTGCAGGTTGCGGACCTCGGTCGCGATGCGCTCGCAGGTGGCCGCCGTAGTGGCAAGCACGCCGGCAAGATAGGCGTGGTGATCGCGGCTGATGACCTGCGTGGACAGCGGGTCGTGAACCAGACCCAGGTGCTCACAGACGTACTCCTCGACGAACGGCTCGATGGAGCTGTAGGTGCCGACGGCACCGGAGATGGCACCGAAGGCAACGTTCTTGCGAGCATCCTCAAGACGATCAAGGTCGCGCTTGAGTTCCCATGCCCAAGAGCCAAACTTCATGCCGAAGGTCATCGGCTCAGCATGGATGCCATGGGTGCGGCCAGCGCAAAGCGTATTGCGCTCCTCGAAGGCGCGGCGCTTGCAGATCACGCCGAGCTTCTTGACGTCCTCGATAATCAGGTCACACGCCTGAGTAAGCTGATAGCACAGAGCAGTATCACCCAGGTCGGAGCTGGTCATACCGTAGTGAACCCAGCGGCTGGGCTTGGGGTCGCCCTCGGGAACATCGGCGTCGATGTACTCCTTCATGTTGGTCAGGAAGGCGATGACATCGTGGCGCGTGACCTCCTCGATCTCATCGACCTTTGCCTTCTCAAAGTTGGCGTGGTCGCGGATCCACTGGGCTTCGTTTTTAGAAATGCCGATCTTGCCGAGCTCCGCCTGGGCCTCGCAGGCCAGGACCTCGATCTCCTGCCAAATGGCGTACTTGTTCTCGAGGGAGAAGATGTGTCCCATCTCCGGGCGGGTATAGCGATCGATCATAGCGGCTCCTTTTTGGTTATTGGCACGTTGGTCGTAACCCAACCATTGTACCGTGCGCAGGTGCAAGTATGGGCAGCAGGCATGAACCTAACATTTTGAAGCAGGAGCGGGCAATCAGAACCACCCTTAAAAAGGGTGGTTTGCTCTTAGGGTATAACCCACGGGCCCCGGGCTCGCGTCTAAAGGCGCGGGCCCGGACTTCGTCCAGGCCTAGTGCATCTTGACCCGTGGCGCGCCGGTCGAACCGGCAGGATCACCTCCTCTTGAAGGGGTCCTCGTACTCCTTCACGCTCAGCTTGTCCAGCGCGATGTCGTGGGACTCCTGCTCCCTGATGTACTTGGCGATCGTCGCCTCGTTCAGGCCGACGGTGGACACGTAGTAGCCCTCCGCCCAGAACTTCCTGTTGCCGAACTTGTACTTGAGGTTGGCGTGCCTGTCGAATATCATCAGCGAGCTCTTCCCCTTCAGGTAGCCCATGACGCTCGCGACGCTGTACTTCGGCGGGATCGCCAGCAGCACGTGCACGTGGTCGGGCATCAGGTGCCCCTCGATTATCTCGATCCCCTTGTACTCGCACAGCTTCCTGAGGATCTCCCCTATGTCGCTCCTGATTTGGTTGTAGATCACTTTGCGCCTATACTTCGGCGTGAACACGATGTGGTACTTGCACATCCACTTCGTGTGGGAAAGGCTGTAGGCCTTCTGGGCCATGGCGACCACCCCTTCGACTCGAATTCCTGACGGCCTGAACAATCGTCAATATCGGTCGGAGGGGTGGCTTTGTAAAGCCGTTTGTCTCCACCCGCGTAGCGGGTGGTTTAAAGCTGGGCGCTGCGCGGCCAGCAGACTAAAGTCTTGAATAAAAACGGGTGGCAGCCGGTACGGCTACCACCCGTTTGTCTCATATCCAGCACAAAGCAGGCCAGTTACTTCTTAATGCCGCGTCCCAGACGCTCGGCGACCGATGCCACGGCTTCCTCGTTGGCAGGTCCGCAACTCACGCAGCCATCGTGGGCACGCATCTGGCCGGTGACCTCGTCCATCGCAAGCGGTGCCACCTTCTCGAGCTTAAAGCCCTTGCCGGCGCGCATGTTCTCCTTGGCCACGCTGATCATGAGCTTAATGCGGTTGAGCTGGTTGACCTCGGATGCGCCGGGGTCGTAGTCCACCGCGACGATGTTGCTTTCGGGGTGCTGGCGGCGCAGCTCCTTGATCACAGCCTTACCTACCACGTGGTTGGGCAGGCACGCGAAGGGCTGCGTGCAGATGATGTTGGGTGCACCATGGTCAATCAGGTCGAGCATCTCGGCCGTGAGGAGCCACCCCTCGCCCATGTTGTTGCACACCGAAAGCACCGTACGGGCCTTGTCGGCCATGGTGCCGATGCGCTCGGGCGCCTCAAAGCGGCGGGACTTCTCGAGCAGCTCCTCCACCGGCGTACGCATCCAGTCCACGAGCTTGATGAGCGCCTGCATGCTAGCGCGCGCCGTGGCAGAGCTTCCCAGCTCGTCCTTCTGCAGCTCGGCGTTACTCATGGAGTACAGGAAGAAGTCGAGCAGGCCCGGCACCACGGCCTCGCAGCCCTCGCGCTCGATAACGTCGACCACGTGGTTGTTGGCCGTGGGATGAAACTTGACCAAGATCTCGCCGACCACGCCCACGCGCGGCTTGGTGCCCTCGCCCACGAGCGGCATGGAGTCGAACGCGCGGATGGCCTCACGGCACAGCTTGGTGTAGTTATGCCTGTTGAACTTGGGCGCCAGCTTGCGGGCTCGTGCCATGTACTCCTCGTAGAGCGCGTTGGCGGCACCGGGCGTGGCCTCGTACGGACGGCAGCGGTAGAGCATCTGCATCATTACGTCACCAAAGAGCACTGCGTAGACTGCTTGCTTGAGCAGCGCCGGTGTAATCTTAAAGCCAGGGTTGTCCTCGCCGAGCGCCACGGCCGAAAGCGAGATCACCGGAATCTCGGGGTGGCCGCTCTCGCGCAGGGCCTTGCGAATGAGCGCGATGTAGTTGGTGGCACGGCAGCCGCCGCCGGTCTGGCTGATGACCACGGCCGTCTTGGACAGGTCGTACCGACCGCTCTCGATGGCCTCCATAATCTGGCCCGTCACCAGAATCGACGGGTAGCAGATGTCGTTGTTCACGTAGCGCAGGCCGGCCTCGACGGCATCGTGATCGGTCGAGGGCAGCAGCTCCAAGTTGTAGCCGGCACCGCGGAACACCTCTTTGACCAGGTCAAAGTGGATCGGTGCCATCTGCGGGCACAGGATGGTATAGCCCCTGTCTCTTATACACATCTCCGAGCCCACGAGACATGCGCAGATCTCG
>USHF01000014.1 GCA_900554465.1 uncultured Collinsella sp. | reverse complement strand
GGCTCGGAGATGTGTATAAGAGACAGATGCTGGGCATCTGCAACGGCTTCCAGGCTCTGGTCAAGCTCGGCCTGGTGCCCTACGGCGACATCGTCGACGCCACGCCCGATGCGCCCACGCTGACGTTCAACACCATCGGTCGCCATCAGAGCCGCCTGGTGCGCACCCGCATCTCGTCCAACCTGTCCCCGTGGCTGTCGCAGTGCAGCCTCGACGACCCCTACACCGTCGCCATCAGCCACGGCGAGGGCCGCTTTGTCGCCAACGACGAGGTGCTCGCCCAGCTGATCGCCAACGGCCAGGTCGCCACGCAGTACGTGGGCGAGGACGGCAAGCCGAGCATGGACCTTTCCATCAACCCCAACGGCTCCGCACTTGCCATCGAGGGCATCACGAGCCCCGACGGCCGCGTCCTGGGCAAGATGGGCCATGCCGAGCGTCGCGGCGACAACCTGTACCGCAACGTGCCCGAGCATGTCCCCGGCGACAAGTTCATGCCGATCTTTGAGAGCGGCGTAGCCTACTTCGCTTAAAGCTTTCCCATCGGGTACAATCCCCTCGGGTAACAACACCCGCCACCGGCACACCCGGTGGCGGGTTCTTTTTTGCTTCGCGCATGCAGGAAGGACATCATGGAAAGCCGCAAGCCGTATCTCGCCACCCTGCCCGGACTCATCCTGGGCTGTCTTGTTTGCTGTGCACTCTGGGGATCGGCCTTTCCCTGCATCAAGATCGGCTACGCACTCTTTGGTATCTCGGCGCACGATAGCGCCTCGCAGCTGCTCTTTGCGGGCTTGCGCTTCACGCTTGCCGGCGCCCTGGTTATCGTTGGGATGAGTGCGGCCCAACGCCGCCCCCTCATTCCGCAGGCTCGCGACATCAAGCCCATCTTTGTCTTGTCGCTCTTCCAGACTATCGGGCAGTACTTCTTTTTCTATCTGGGCCTCTCGCGCGCCAGCGCCATGTCGAGCTCCATCATCGAGGCCAGCGCCAACTTCCTCGCAATCCTCTTTGCCGCCCTGGCTTTTCACACCGAGAAGCTCAATACGGCCAAGGTGCTTGGCTGTGCGCTGGGCTTTGCCGGCGTCGCGCTCGTCAACCTCTCGGGCGCAGATGGCACCTTTGGCTTCAGGCTCGATGGCGAGGGCTTTATCCTAGCCTCCACTGTCGCGGGTGCTCTTTCGACCTGCCTGATCGGCATCTTCTCGCGCAAGCACGACGGCGTCTTGCTTGCCGGGTGGCAGTTCTTGGTCGGCGGCCTGGTCCTCACCGCCATCGGGTTTTTGATGGGCGGCGCGCTCTCCCCCACCGCGATCATCCCCGCCATCGCACTCATTATCTATATGGCACTCATTTCCGCCGTCGCGTACTCGCTATGGTCGCGTCTGCTTGCCGTCAACCCCGTCAGCCGTGTGTCGGTCTTTGGCTTTATGAATCCAGTCTTTGGCGTACTGTTGAGCGCTCTGCTGCTCGGCGAGGGCGCTGGCACGAGCCCTGTTACCGTACTTGTTGCCCTGCTGTTGGTCTGCGGCGGCATCATCATCGTCAACAGGCCCAAAAAGGCCTAGCGAGCTCACCTTTTTAGGGAGGATGTTCGCACACTTTAGCTTAATGGAGTACATCGGAGAGCCGAGGGCCGCCATGCACGCAAGCTTGCACCCCTTTATCTAGCGTATCTGGATGCCAGCTTTCTTTTTCTCGGCCTTGACACGGTAGAGCTCCGCATCGGCAGCGCGAAGCAAGTCTTGCCAGGTATCGACGCCATCACCAACCCGTGCGTAGCCGATGGACATCCGCAACAGATACGGAACCTCGGCGCGCGCGAGCTCATCGTTGATTGCCGCACACAGGCTTATGATGTCCTGCTCCGCCGTCGCCTTTTGGAGCACCACGAACTCATCGCCGCCATAACGTGCGATAAAGCCGCCAGACGCCGAGCAGACTTCTTTGAGCGCAGCGGATATGACCTGAAGAGCGTGGTCGCCCTCCACATGCCCATAGCGATCGTTAATCTGCTTAAAGCCGTCGGCGTCCATCATAAGCAGATATACATCTTCGGCCTGATCCACATTTGAGAAGAGCGACAGCATATAGGTCTCAAAACGGTTGCGATTGTTAAGTCCAGTCAACGGGTCGGTCGAGATGAGCTGCTCCTGGTAGATGATGTAAAGCAGCAACATGCTAATCATTATGCCGACACAAAGGCCGGGCACCGAGTATACGACCTGAAAGGTACCGCCCACCAGGGCCGGAATGGCGAAAAATGCCAAGGTTCGATAGATGGCCTTCGTCTGCAGGCTCTCGACCCTGCGAGATTGCACAAACGCATGCAGGGACGTATGTATAACGTAACAGTAGCTGACGATGGGCTGGATCATATAGGCAAAGCCGCGACGATACACGCCCTGCGAATCGATATAGAACAGGGCGTGCGTCCAGTAACTGGTAAACGCCAGCACGACCACCAGAGCCGTAGGCAACGCTACAAGCACCACCCTATAGCGCGAGGTCAAAAGGCGAGAACCCTGCACCGTCTCGGAATAGATAAACCAAATGAGACACGCGATAGCAAAGAGCGAAAACGAAACCGCGTTGGAAATCCAGTTGGCAGCAATGCCCAACGTGCCGTCCACACCGTCCGAAAGCGTCCAGATCATATCGAATAATATGTACGCGGCAGAGGTGTAGCCAAGCATGCTAAACAATAGCTGCTGGGTGCTCGAGAACAAGGAGCGACGACTTCGCACGGCAAGCCCGATAAGAACAATCATGCATAGCACGAATATCTCAATCTTGAGTGCCTTAACCACTAGCGCCATCCCTTCAATACCCAAGTGGTCAGAATCGCCCAATTCGAATCAGGGCAATAAACACCCCTTTACTCCGCAGGGGTAAAGGGGATAATAGCAGAGCGCCCGAACATCACTGCAAAACAGTTTCTGTTCGGGCGCCCATACGGCGCGAATTGCACACGCCGGCATCATTGATGGGTATCGATTGCTACTCGCCATCGATGTCAGTCGCGACGGCCTCCTCGATGGCCTCGACACCGACAGGCGACAGATCCTCCTTGCCTTGGCAGAACTTCTTGTCGACCCAGCCAGTCAGAATCGGAGCCATGATCGCCGTGATGATAACGGCGGTGGCGATCTGAGCGTACGCGGTGGGCGCAAGCTCGGCGTAACGCGGTGCGACCTCGGCGAGGGCAACCGGTGTGGTCATAGCCGTGCCGGCAATGGTGGAGCAAGCCACAGCGGCCTTGCCATTGCCGCCGCACAGACGCTCGAACGCAAAGGTGATGGGACCGACGACAAACAGCGTGACAAGGCCCAGCAAGATGCCGGAAATACCGCCGGTGATAAAGCTCGACAGGCTCATGGACGCACCGAGCTGAAATCCGATGACGGCAATCGCGGGATTGGCACCGGGAACCAGCAGGTTCTTGATAAACGGGAACAGGTTGCCCAGAACCATGCCAATAACGAGTGGCAAGATGGAGCCGATAATGGTGCCAATGGGAATGTTGGCGAGGCCGGAAACACCGAGGATGATCATCGTGACGGCGGGGCCAGCCGTAAAGAACAGGATACCGACGGCGCCCTGCTCGGACTCATCGCCGAACTCGCCCATGATGCCCGTATAGAGCGCCATGTTGCAAAACGTGATGCCGCCGATGATAGACACGGAGCTCAGACCCAGGAAGTTGTCGTTAAAGAAATATGCCACGCCCAGGCCGAGAGCCGCTGCGACGACCAGCTTGGGGATCAGCACGACGATACCGGTCTTGATGGCACCCGGCGTGGACTTAAAGCTGATGCCGGCGCCCACAAACAGCAGGATCGCGGCGACGATGGTATTGGAGCCACCGCGGCAGGCAGCCGTAAAGAAGCCGCCGATCTCAAAAACCTGCGGGCAGAAGGTGTTGAGCAAAAGACCGACGATCATCGGATAGATCATGATGTCGCCCGGGATGCGCGGGACCTTGAATTTCTTTTGCTCGTTGGCGGTCGCTTCCTGTGCCATGAAACCCCCATTTCCGCTGACGGGGTACAAAAGCCCACGTCACGCTTTGCTACAGTAAAGTTTGACCATGGTACCAGAAGAAATAGACCAGCTCGGTGAAAAATTGGATTCGTTGGCCGGGATGCTAAACGTGTCCCGCTCTTATACGAGGCTCAAAACGATATAGAGCACGATGCCCGAAACACAGCACCACAACATCGACTTTGTCCTGATTGCCACCACCACGACGCCGGCAGCCGCAATCCAGGGAACCAAGGCAGGCCAGAGTCCCGCGTCGAACGCCCCGGGGCCCACCAAGTCGTTGGCGACCAGCGCGGCAAAGGCAGCGGGCGGGATATAACCCAGGGCCTCGGTAATGCGGGGCGACAGCGTTCTCCCGCGCAAGGCAAACGCCGGCGCGATGCGAAAGAACGCGATAGCAGCCCACGACGACAGCCACAGAACCAAGAACTCGTTAACGGGCATCGCGGGCACCTCTTCCGTCTAATACAGCATCGCACGCCAGCGCAATGGCAATGCCGACCACGACGCTTGCCGGCACGGCAATACTCGTGAGGCCCAAGAACTTGCATACGGCGACGGACACCGCGCCCGAAACCGCCGCGACAACGTTGCCGCGCGACAGCCGCTGCGAAAAGAGTAGACAGATAAAGAGCGACGTGCAGACAAAACTCGCAATAGCGGTGGGAACATCGACAACGGCACCGACGATGGCACCCATCGTGCACGAAGCGCCCCATGTCGCGATGAGGATCACGTTGAGCACGAAGGATTCGCGCGGGCCCCAATCCTCCCCCTCAACCAGCTTGGCAAGCGAGATGCCGTATGCCTCCTCGGTAAGCGTCGCGGCAACAGCCAGCGTCTGACGCTTCGAGGCACCCGTCAGATGCGGAGCGATCGATGCCGAGTAAAGCGCAAAGCGCGAGGAGATTGCGGCGACGCTCGCGACGATCGACGCCGCAGGCACACCTGCCAGCCACAGATTGCAGATCATAAACTGCCCGCTGCCCGTCACGAACGTGCTGCTCAGAGCAAAGACCATCCAGGGTTCCATTCCCGTCTGCCCCATGATCATTCCGCACGGCGCGCCTATTGCAACATAGGTAAGCATCACTGGCCAGACGGTTCTAACGATTTTGAGCACCATACGCTTCTCATCCTGACAAGGTCTCCGAGCCGCATGTAGCGACACGGCAGAATCATCATCCGACAGCAACCGAGTTCACCTACAATTGCCACCGGATCGAAAGACACAACTTTTTAGGAAGTCATTATGACAGCTATCGATCGAGACCGGGCGCGCGCGGCCTTCAAAAGCTACACCGATGCCTACGACGCCACTAACCCACGCATCGCGCTCAAAATCGAGCATACGTACCACGTGGCCGAGGCATGCGATGCCGTAGCACGCGAGCAGGGCTGGTCGTCAGAAGATATTGACCTGGCATGGCTTTGCGGCCTGCTACACGATATGGGCCGCTTTGAGCAGTTGCGGCGCTGGGACACCTTTAAGGACGCCGAGAGCATGGGCCATGCAGCGCTGGGCATCGAGGTCCTCTTTGGCGAGAATCCCGCCGATGCACCCGCCGTAACGAGCATCCGCGACTTTATCGATGACCCGGCAGAAGATGAGCTCATCCGAGCGAGCATTGCCTATCACAGCGATTTCCGTCTACCCGCGCAGCTCGACGAGCGCACGCGGAGCTTCTGCGATATCGTGCGCGATGGTGACAAGATCGACATTATGCGCACCATCGCCGACAGCACCGTCGACACCATCCTCAAGGTGGACGAGAAGACGTTTCTCGGCAGCCGTTTCTCGTCGCCGACACTTGCCGCCTTTGACGAGCACCGCTGCGTCGCACGCGATGAACGCAACGAGCCCGCAGACTACCTGGTGGGACTCATCTGCTTTATGTTTGAGCTCGTCTATCCAGCGAGCCGCGCGCTGGCGCGCGAGCAGGGCGATATCTACCGCCTGCTCGACGCGCCCTTTGGCATTACGCGCCCCTTTACCGACCCCGCCACGCAGGCAGCCTGGAGCCGCCTAAAGGACGAGATGCGCGACTGGCTGGCGCGCGCCTAGCGCTCAAGCTGGGCCAGCAGCTCCTCGACGACCTCGACGGCGTCCCCAACAACCTTGTACTGGGCAGCACCGAAAATGGGGGCATCCGGGTCCTCGTTAATGGCGATAATGCACTCCGCCCCACCGATGCCGGCAAGATGCTGGATGGCGCCCGAAACACCGATACTCACGAGAAGCTTGGGCGAAACCGATACGCCGGTCTGGCCAATCTGATGGCGATACTCCAACCAGCCGGCCTCCACGACAGGTCGCGTGCAACCAAGCTCGGCTCCCAGAGCCTCGGCGAGCCTTCGCATCAGGGGCAGATTCTTCTTGGAGCCAATGCCGCGGCCCACCACGACCAGGCGCTCGGCATCGGCGATCGAGGCCTGCTGCCTCCACTCCTCGGCGGGAATCGAGATCTCGACACGGGCCTTAACGTCATCCGCTAGCACTACCTGGGCAATCGTGCCGGAGCGACTATAGTCAAACTCGGGCGCCTTAAAGATGCCGGGGCGCACCGTTGCCATCTGAGGACGGTGGTTGGGGCAGATAATGGTGGCCATCAGGTTGCCGCCAAACGCCGGGCGCGTCTGCTGCAGCAGACCCGTCTCCGTATCCATCGAAAGCACCGTGCAATCGGCCGTAAGGCCCGTCTGCAAGCGCACGGCCACACCGGGCGCCAGCTCGCGACCAAAGGCGGTCGCGCCGTACAGAATGGCCTCGGGTTTGCGTTCGGCTACCAAATCGCAGATCAAGTGGGCGTAGACCTCCGCATCGTTTTGGCGCAGGCGCTCGTCGCGACAGGCCAGGACTTCGTCGGCGCCCGCGCAAACCAGATGCTCCAGGTCACCGAGAGAACCCTCGGGGCCCATACCGACCAGTGCCACCAGACGGCAGCCGCGAGCATCGGCAAGCTCGCGCCCCTTGCCCATGAGCTCGTAGGCCACGGGAGCCACGGCGTCGCGCTCGTCAGTCTGCACGAAGACCCAAATGTCTCGATATGCATCAAGGTCCACCGCACCAGCGGCCTCGTCACGCTCGATCGAGATAGCGTTGACAGGGCAGGCGTCGACGCACCCACCGCATAGGATGCAGCCGTCGGTTACGTGGGCGCATCGGTTGGGTCGCCCGCCTTCCACTACGATGCCGCCCGAGGCACAGGCGCGAACGCAGCGACCGCAGCCGATACAGGCTTCGCTATCGATAATCAGTCCGCTCATCTATGCCATCCCCTCGATAATCTTGGCAAGTTCTACCGCCTGCTCGGACGCCGTCCCCTCAACGGCCTTGCACGTTTGGTCACGGTCGGGCACAAACGAGCGCACGACCTGTGTCGGCGACCCGGCAAGACCGCAACGCGCGGGGTCGGCGTTCACGTCGGCGGCACTGACCACGCGCACGTCCGCCTCCTCTGCCGCGCGAATACCGGCAATACTCGGCATACGCAACTGGCCAATCTCCTTGGCAGTCGTCATCGCGCACGGCATCTCCAGGCACACCGTCTCCTCGCCGGCATCGCATCCGTGAACGAGCGCCAGCGAGCCACACGTCGTAAAGCCCGCGCTCTGCACGCAGCTCACGTCGGTCACGCAGGGAATCTCAAAGGCACCGGCAAGCTCGGGACCAATCTGGGCCGTATCGCCATCCACCGCCATCTTGCCGCAGATGAGCAGGTCGAAGTCCTCGTCGAGCGCCTCGATGCCGCACTTAAGGGCATAGGTGGTTGCCAGGGTATCGGCACCTGCAAAGGCGCGATCGGTTAGCAGCAGTGCGTCATCGGCGCCTCGGGCGATGCAGTCGCGCAGCAGCGACTCGGTCGCGGGGATGCCCATCGACACCACCGTTACGCGCACGTCCATGCCAAAGCCGATAAAGTCGTCTTTCAGCGCCAGCGCGCATTCGAGGGCGCTTGCATCGAACGGGTTAATGACCGCCTGTTTGCCATCACGCACGATAGTATTGGTCTTGGGGTCCATCTTGACCTCGGTGCTTCCGGGCACCGCCTTGACGCACACCACCATATGGAAATCGCTCATCTTCACGCGCCCCCCTTCTGGACGAGCTCATCCAAGAGCTTCTCCGCAAACAGGTTGCCGCGACCCAGCTGCCCGGCAGGATCGAGCTGGAGCTTGAGCCGCGCCGACTCGACCATGGCCTCGTGACCGTACATCGTCTCCAAGAAGCCCGCCTTGATCTTGCCGACGCCATGCTCGGCAGAAACGGCACCGCCCATGGCCGTGACCTCGGAAGCCCACTGGGCAAAGAGTTCTCCACCGCGACGGTAGTCTTGCGCATCGCGCGGAAGGATGTTCACATGCAGATGGTTGTTGCCGATGTGACCCCAGGCAGCAGATTCAAGCCCGCTTTCGGCCAACGTACGACGATAAAGGGCGATGACATCGGCAAGGCGTGCATTGGGCACCGACATGTCCGAACCCAGTTTGGTGATGGTGGGATCCGTGCGGCGACGCTCGTCGATAAGCATGTTGACGCTCTCGGGCACCGCGTGGCGGAAGAACCGCTGACACTCGCGATCGACCTCGGTGCGCGCGACCCATGTCGCATCGTCGCGGCCGCCCGCAAACTCCAGCACCCATCCAAGGTGGTACAGCTCCTCGGTCGCCTGCGCCTCGTCATCGCAGTCGAGCTCCACGTAGACACAGACCTTTGCCCCGTCGTCGAGCGCCGGCAGCGAGGCAAACGCTGTCGACTGCTCGCGCTGGCGACGCAGGATATCCAGGGCGCCAGCATCGAAATACTCAATAGCGGCGGCATGGGACAGGACGGGGCGCACGGAATCGGTAAAGGACACGGCCTTGTCTTCGCTATCGAAAAAGCAGCTCACACCCCAAACGACTGCAGGTGCCGCTTGCAGGGCAATCTCGAGCTCGGTGATAACGCCGAGCGTGCCGCAAGCGCCGATAAAGAGGTCGATGACGTCCATTTCGTCCGCAACGAAATAGCCTGAGGCATTTTTTGTCTTGGGCATGGTATAGCCGGGAAGATCGAGCTCGAGCGTACGGCCCGCTGCCGTCACGAGCGACAGGTGGCGGCCCTGGGCAAAAGCCTCGCCACGCTGAAGCTCAAGCAAATCGCCATCAGCCAGTGCGACGTGGAGTCCCGTGATATGCGGGCGCATGGGACCGTAGGCGTAGCTGCGGGCACCAGAGGCGTTACATGCCGCCATGCCGCCCAGACAGGCAGACGTCTCGGTGGGATCGGTGGGAAAGAACTGCTCGGGGGCCTCTTGGAACTCCTCGTAGGCCTCAAGCGATGCCTGGTCCCAACCAGCAGTCGGCAGCACCTTCTTGCTCAGCTGCTTGCGCAGCTCCGAGAGCACAACGCCCGGCTCCACGTGCAGCAGAAATTGGCCTTGTTCATCGCGGCGAAGGCCCAAGTAGCGATTCATACGGGAAGTATTGAGGATATGCCCGCCGTGGGGCACGGCACCGGCGGCAAGGCCGGTTCGGGCGCCCTGAACCGTTACCGGGACACGCTCGGCATGGAGCTTTTCCAAAATGGCACGGACCTCGTCTTCCGTTGTCGGAAACGAGATGTTCGAGGCCTCGCCCGATGCGCGAGACTCATCGCGACCATACTCTTCGAACTCGTCGGTGAAGGGTTTGATGGTTGCAGACACGCGAACTCCCCTTTAGCTAACTACAGTGTTTGCAGGGAGATGTTACCGCATCGTTTCGTCGACGTGTTCGAGACCGTCTCCATAATTGGCGATTTTTACGTTCGTGCAATTCGGCGAGCGGCTTGATTTCCTCGGCAGACGATGCTTTTGACACATATCGCCCCGCCGTCGCCGACCGCTCGATTGTCGCTCGAAAAAAGTTGAAGTAATTTTTTCCACCTTTTACCTGCGGAGATGTCAATCCGTCAAGCATTTGGTCAGAAATTGGTCAAGTAGCGGCTGATACGGTCGGCGTCGACAGCCAAAACCGATAGAAGTTTTGGCCCCAGAAGCAGGGAGGTTCCCATGGCATATTACTGGCCCCAGTACGGCGTCGCCATCGAGGTCGACGACGATCCCTATCTCCTGCCTTTCGACGAAGAGGCGTTCCCCGATACGGCGGTCTACCACGTCACCACCGATGTTATCTGCGACCCCGAGTCGTTCTCGGCGCTCGCCCACCACATCGCGCGTATCCACGACATCGAGCTCCCTCACGACTTTGACGAGCTCATCTACTCGCGCCGCCTGATGCTTCACATGCTCTTTGGAGCGGACCCGTCCACGTTCGCACGTGTCTACACCACCAAGGACGCCGCATGAGTGCGAAGAAGCCGCCCCGCCTCGCAGGACTGGGGCGTCGCAAGAAACTCGTCGTTGTCTGCCTGGCTATCGTCTGCGCCCTCATCGCCGTAGGGCTATACGCCTGGCAGTCGCAGCCCGTGCCCGAAGCGGGCGCCTCAGTCACGACGGCAGAGGGCAAATCGCGACAAGAAATCCAAGATGAGCTCGATGCCATCGTCCGCGACAACATGATGACGATTTCGGTCGCGCCGGTCGCTCAGCTACAGGAGGACGGCAAGCTGCGCGTCAACGTGCAAAACGTCCAAGACAATAAATTTCCCCAGCGATTCCGCGTCATCCAAAACGACGAGACCATGTACGAATCCGGTGTGGTCGAGACCGGCAAGACAATCGAGACGTGCCCCGCCGGCGACATCAAAGAAGGCGAGGCATACATCGAGATTCAGGCACTCGATGCCAAGACCCTCGACAGCCACGGCAATCCGACACGTGTCAAGGTACGGGTTGAGCAAACCGAGAACTAGCTTTTTCAGCCGACGCGGCACCGCGCGCAATTCATCAGCATTCGTCCAATCATCGCGGGGACGGCCCGCGGCGAATAGAAAGGAACGACCATGGACATCACCAGGAACATGAACGGAGCCAGAGCGCTCGTCGTGGGCGCAGGGCTCGCGCTCGCGCTCGCAATGGGCGCCGCCCCGACGCCAGCTATGGCAGCCGGGCGCGCTGGAACAACGAAAGTAATGGTCAGGACCGAGATCGACAACGTAGAGTTCAAAGTTCCGACGGTTATTCCCTTCGTCGCCAAGGCCGACGGCACGCTTCAGGGCCCCTCAGAAGACGCGACCACCATCGACAATCATTCGGCCTACGGCATCCATGTCACCAACATGAAGATCGACGCCATGAACACCTGGACCATTGCCGCCGACGCCAAGGCCGGAACCGCGCAGAATTCCATCGACTTTAAGGTCGGCCCCGACGGCGCACTCCAGAACGCCAGCGCCGCAATGCAGGAAACGGGCCTCGATCTTTCCAAGAATGCAGCCTTCGACATGGGCTACCAGGGCATTGCCGGCGGCACGGACAAAATTAAGCTCAAGACAAGCGGAAACGTCGCCCGCGTCACGCGCGACATCTTCCGCGTAACCGGCGAAGGCGATCAAGTTGCAACGATCACCTGGACGGTCGAGCCCGGTGCGCACACGGCATAAGGCCGTCGCCCTGGCCACCGCCGTCAGTATCCTAGCGTTTGGGCCAGCCATGGCCTTTGCCCAGCAAGAACAGGCGCAGGCCGCCACGCAGGTGACGGTCGACCTCTCGGAGCTCGACCGCGGCAACTGCAAGGAACCGTTGGCACAGACAGACGACAGACGATGCCTCTTGGCAGCAGGCGCCACGACAGCAGGCGCGGGAACCGCCGGCCTCGGTCTGCACATCAAACGCAGCCAGAAACGAAACACGGACAGGCCGCACTAAATTAGCTAAGGAGACCCCATGGCATCGAAGAACCTTTTGCCCCTCGTCGCACTCTGCGGCGCGCTCGCAACCGGAACGCCTGTCGCCGCTTGGGCGACTCCCGTCATGGCAGACTCCTTACCAGCAGCCCTAAGCTCCGCACCAAATCCGTCGAGCGCCATTGCGTGCAAGCGTTTTTCGTTCGCACAGGCCGCAATCTCAACCTCGGGATGCCTTCGTCGTAATACGGACGGCTCGATAGTCGTGGATATCAATCGTTCGAACAAGGCAAACGGCTCCCAGGCGGGGTGCGCCGTCTGCACGTGGCGCTCGATTGTGCTCGATGCAGATGGCGATCCGTGCGATTTGGGGTTGCGCATCGATATCGCTTCGGTCGATGACTCGGCGAACGGAGCGAAGGTCGCCTTCGACGGTGCGTTTTTCGAGAAAGGAGGCGGTATATGTCTGGGCTGCGCCGCCGCGAATGCAGACGATGTGCAGCCCACCCTCTCATTCACGGCATCGCTGCGGCTGACCAAGGCGGGCACCGATGCCATCGCGGCGGGAGAAGCATCCCTGCTGTTCTACGCCGCCAGCACCGAAGACACAGACATTCATTTCGAGAAGCCGGCCGGATCGCTCAGCCTTACGCGCGGGACGGAGGCAGGCCCTATTGCGATCGATACCCACACGCTAGGCAGGCAACGCATTCTTGCCGACCCGGCGCTTCTCGAGATGGAGTGGAACGGATCCGGAGCCGTCGGGATTGTCCCCTCCGCGCTTGACGCCAAGACGCTCCCCTCAAACGACGAACCCATCAACGCAACCATACAAGAAGAGAGCACGGACAAAGAAGCAGGTGCGGGCGACACGCCGTCGCCGACAAACAGCGTCCCAGCTTCTTTCGAAGCACCGAATGAGCCCGCTACCGGTCCAAACGATCCCGAGCTCGCGGACAGTCTGGGGCTTGCTGATCCTCAGGAGATCGATGAAGGTAACTGCTGCGTGCTTGCCGCCCTCGACCACACAGAGGTCATCGATGCTGCAAACATCGAAGTTGCCGCCGCCAATCAGCCCGTCCGCAAGTCGGCCATCATCGCATTTCCCGAATCCATCGAAGTCGTCTTTTTGCCATCGGGCGAGGTCGTGGCCCCAACACTGCTCACCTTGTTGGGCGCCAAGAATACTCGAAACGAAATTAAAAAGGTCACGGTTGTCGACCCTGCAACCACCGCTAAACTGCGTCTATACGCCGTTGCCCCAGACGGAGGCAAGACCTTGGAATTCGATGGCGACACACTTCTAGCCTGGCGCCGTCTGGACATTATGCAAGACGTCTCGTATCAGATCGAACTCGAAGGGTTTGATCGTGCCCGCGATGCCAATATCATCGCCGCGGCTGTTGAATCCCCACAGCGGCTTATGACACTGCGCTTTGACTACTATCCCTATGTCCCGACAACCACCTGAGGCTTAAATGCTGCGCATCATTCCTAATACCACTTATATAACGTATTAGATGAGTCGCGATGTGCCTCGCATTTCGTTCTGCTACGATTGCCACGTTGGCATCAATACAGGAGGGCTCATGCCGGGTTTGGGAACGATCATCAACGTCGCGCTTTTGATTGCGGGCGGACTGCTGGGCCTTATAGGCGGACGTTTTATCACGCCCCGCATCCAAGACACGCTCATGAAGGCGTCGGGGCTGTGCGTTCTGTTTATCGGATTGGGCGGCACCATGCAAAAGATGCTCGTCATTGACGGGAAAACGCTGGCGACCACCGGCACCACCATGCTCATCGTCTCGTTTGCCCTTGGCTCGCTCATCGGCGAGGCCATAAACCTGGAAGCCGGCATCGAAAACCTGGGCGAATGGCTCAAGCGCAAAACCGGCAGCGAGGGAGACAACGAGTTCACCAATGCCTTTGTCTCGACATCGTTGACCGTCTGCATCGGTGCCATGGCTATCGTGGGATCAATCCAAGACGGCCTGCTCGGCGACTGGTCCACGCTCGCCCTCAAGGGAGCGCTGGACTGCATCATCGTCTGCACCATGACGGCCTCACTCGGCCGCGGCTGCATCTTCTCCGCCCTTCCCGTTGCCGTATTCCAGGGAACGATTACGCTGTTTGCCGGCGCGCTCTCCCCCATCATGACCGCCGCCGCCCTCGACAGCCTATCGCTCGTGGGCTCTATGCTCATCTTCTGCGTCGGAGTCAACCTCATCCGTCCTCAGACCTTCCGCACGGCCAATATGCTCCCCTCCGTTGTCATAGCCGTCATCTATGCCCTCCTGTTCTAAATCTATCTACGTAGCGGTATCTCGAACACCTGTTTGATGCTGTGCTATGATATGAGGTCACCGAAGCTGCGTTAGGAGAGGAGAGACGGTGGCCGACCAGGACATCAAGATGCTCATCGAGCGCATTATGGCCGAGGCCCGGACCCATCAGTCTGCTCGCTTCTCAAACGAAGTCTATGCTGACGAGCCGATTCTCAAAACTGGTCGTCAGATGCAGAACTTCCTCCCCGACCAGTACCGCAAGATGCGCGAGATATCGCGCTGGCAGGATGACCCCAAAGGCGGCGCGGGTCGCTGGCTTTCGGAAGCCGAGCTTTTCTACCGCCAAGGCCTGCTGATGGCCGACTTTGAGGACGACTGCCCCTACAACGGTACCTTTAAGTCGTACTTTCCCACCTACAACGCCATGAGCGACCGGCAACTGCGCGGCTACTTTACCTGGCGTGCACAAGTGCGCCGCGGAACCGTCGAGGAAACGTCTACGTCCTTTGCCTTCCTGTATCTCTATGAGCTGATCTGTGGCATTGGCGTAGATGACCCACTCGATGGTTTTAACAAAATCAAGGCCTTTTGGGATGCCTACCGCGCCTTCGAGCCCGGCATCGACCGGTTTGCACGCGTGTGGCTGCAGGACTACGCCGTGTTCCACGGACTCGACCCCAAGCTGCTTCGCGACTCTAAAACCGTCATGTTCGACAACGCCCTTATCGAGCTGCGGCGTGCGGCGCGAGACCTTGCGCCCGCGCCAACGCCGTCAGACCTGGCGCCTGCGCGTCGCAAGACCTCCGAGCCCACGCTCCCCCTTCCGCCCGACGAGGCAGGCGAGGAGCGACTCATGACCGCTATAAACGCCCTCTCCACGTACAACCTGAATAACTCACGGCTCGACCGTTCCCACCATCGCGACCTGCGCCACGTGGCATGCGCCGTGTATGTCCGTATGGCGCGCTACTATGACACGCACCGAAAGACCGGCATCGTAGCGAGCTTGTTTGGGGAGGAGACGGCCATGCCCTACACCATGTTTGCCTCGGCCGTGTTCTTTGCGCCTAATCGCCACGAGGACTGCGAATATCGCCTGGACCCCATTCACATCTACCGCTGCCAAAATGGCTTTTGGGAATGCATGCGCATCCACGGCAGCAGACAAAAAAGCAGCAAGCTCGGTGAGATGATGCGCGCCTGCGACCAACGCCTGCGCCTGGCCCTAGACCCCACCCATCCCCTGAAGGAGGAGAAGGTCCCCAAATATCTGGCCAAGATCATCGATGACGAGGTCGTGGCATGGCTTTCGTGGGACGCCGCGCACCAGCCAGTCAAGATCGATATCGATTTGAGTCAGCTGGGGCACATTCGGAGCGCCGCCGCACAAACGCGTGAGGCGCTTTTGATCGATGAGGAGCTGTCTCTTATACACATCTGACGCTGCCGACGAC